>NZ_JAXDEO010000079.1:0-20615 GCF_035064975.1 Pseudomonas sp. YuFO20 | reverse complement strand
CGCCAAGGACCACAACTTTCTCGGCTTTGGCAGCGGTCTGTCCTGGAGCGATGATGGCCTGGACAACCTCTATAAAGTGCGCTCCCCGTTCGACTACGAAACCACCGAAATTCTCTGGGACGCATCGGGCAACAAGAAGGCGCAGGAGACCCGGCGGGTATACAACCGCTTGCATCTGTTGACCCTGGAAGAAACCACCCAATACAGCACCGATCCCGGGAAAGACCACACCTATCTGAGAACCGATACCGAGTACTACTTCGACCCGAACCTGGACTTCAAGAATCAGAAGCCCTATTGCCAAATGCCGAAAACCGTGACCCAGACCTGGCGCCACGTCAGCGCCACACTGCCCCGCCACGTGGAGACCGTGACCGCCACCTACGACGACTTCGGCAACCTGCTGACCCAGGTCAACGCCGACGGCATAACCGTAACAAACGAGTGGTACAAGGCGGCAGGCGAGGTGGGCTGCCCGCCCGACCCACAGGGGTTTGTGCGCAACCTCAAAAGCAAGACCGTGACCCCGGCGGCCTCCCAATATGGCAAGGCCCCGACCCTGCAAACCCGCTACACCTACACCGAACAACTGGGCCTGGCCGGCAGTGGACCCTGGTTGGCACTGCGCAATGAAACGCTGGTGCACATCGGCGGTGGCGGTGCAGCAACGGAGTTGCGACAACTGACTCATGACTACATCAACACCCCTCAAGAGAGGCTGACCCACGCGCGCATCCTCAGGTTGACTCAAACCTTGCACGGCCAAGCCCAGACACTGACCTCCACCCAGTACCGCTACAGCTTCACGCGTAATGCCCGTGCCAACGCGATGGTCATGCGCACGGAAAGTGAATTGATCGGGTTCGATGATACGCCCGGCAAACCGGTCCGCAGGGTCCAAACCCAGGAACACTCATTGCTCAACGGCTACAAGCTGCTCAACTATGACGACAACGACGCCAAAGTCGCCTACGTCCATGACCAGATAGGTCGCGTGATCGAGGAGATGGTGGCGCCCGACTCTGATGAATACAGAGCCAGCCGTACCTACACCTACACGTTGACCAACGGTGGGGGCGCTCAACAGGCCAGGCAAACCGCCAAGGACGTCAAGGGCGTCGAAACCGTCAGCTGGCTCGATGGGCACAATCGGGTCGTCAGGGTAGAGCGTCGGGACGCCGATGGCCTGGGAGGTGATCCGCTGGCGTTTCGCGACACCTATAAAGCGACTTACAACAATCGCGGCCAATTGATCAGCGATACTGTCATCGACTGGGAAGGCGCTGCCGACAAGCCCTTGACCCGCCAGTTCGAATACGACGCCTGGGGGCAGCAATTCAAAGTTGTCGGGGCCGATGGCGTGGCACAGATCATCGAAGTCGATCCACGCACGCAAACCTTGCGCAGCTGGACTGAAAGCACCGTCACGCCCCTCAACATCAGTGGCAAAAGCCGCACGACACTCAACAGCTTCGGCAAAGAAGACAAGATTGAAGCACTGGACGCACAGGATAAAGTCGTCAGCACCAGGGAGTATTTGTATGACGGCCTGGGCAACTGCGTTGAGAAAATCAACGAGATGGGCGAGTCCACGCGTTTTGAGTTCGATTTGTTTGCCCGGATACAGGCCACAACCCTGCCCGACTACACTGAAATTCACCGCACTTACGCGGCCCACAGTAGCGGTGAATTGCCGATCGACATGCAGGTTGTCGCCAGTGGGCTGACTGTCAGTGTCGGCAACCAGACGTACGATGGCCTGGAACGCCGCAAGACCTTGAAAGTCGGCCCGCGCCTGCAGACGTTTGAGTATCAGGGTGGCCAGTCCAAGATAAGCAAGGCAATCACCGCCAGCAAAAAGGAAATCACCTACGAGTACAAGCCAGGCCTTGTGGGTTCGCCGGTGGGCAGCATCGCGCCGGACGAGCAGTCGAGCTTCAACTATGACAACCAGAGTGCGCAACTGATCCTGTCGCAAAACAGCCAGGGCGAGAATGGCTTCGCCTTCAGCTCCAACGGTCAATTGCTCAAGGAGACATGGAAGGACCAGCACACCGGCAAACAATGGGAAACCACCTACACCCAGACCTTGAACGGACTTCCCCTCACCCGTGTAGATGCCAATGGCTTGGCCTGCACCTACACCTATGACGATAAGGCGCGACTCAAGACCATCACTCAGGGCCAACTCCTTGCCAGCTTCGAGTACGACAACCTGGGACAAATGAGCACAATTACCACCCGCAACCAACATACCGCGCAGACACTGCGAACCACCCTGACGTTCGACGATCAAGGCCGGGAAATCATGCGGCTTATGGAGCTTGAAGGTCACCCCAGGCAAACGATCAGCCAAACCTACCGCGACGACAGCAAGCTGCACACGCGACACTTGCAGGTGGGCAACCAGACCGAACTGCTGGAAACCTTCAACTATGACCAGCGCGGACGCATGGTCGAGTACACCTGCGACGGCCCTGCCCTGCCCCAGGACAGCTATAAAAATGGCATCAAGGAACAGCTGTTCGAGTTCGATGCATTGGACAACGTGACCGCGGTCTACTCACTGTTTGCCGACGGAACGCGTGACGATGCCTTCAGTTATTTCTCACCGAGCGATCCGTGTCAATTGGTGAAAGTCACCCACAGCCACCCCGACTATGACGCCAGCTTCACGCTGGACTACGACGACGACGGCAATCTGTTGCACGACGAAAACGGCCAGGCCCTGCACTATGACACCCAGGGCCGGTTGCTGAGTGTCACCGATACCGGCGGCAACACCGTCAGCCGGTACCGCTACGACGCTCATAACCATCTGCTGGGCGTCACTCGCGGCACGCAGATCGAAACCTTGCGTTTTTATCAGGACGATCAGCTGAGCCACACCGAACAGGGCAACAGGAAGATTCATTACCTGTTCCTCGGCGAACAGCCGCTGGGCCAACAAGAGCAGGATGACCCGGAACAGACGTTACTGCTGTTGACGGATGGTAAAAACAGTGTGCTGGCCGAAAGTGGTAGGAATGAACTGCGCAAAGCGGTCTATGGCGCCTATGGCGAACGCAATCCGGACGCCAAATTGGAGTGTCTGCTCGGGTTCAACGGTGAAGTGCGGGACGAACTCAGTGGCTGGTACCTGCTGGGCCGGGGCTATCGGGCCTATAACACGACGCTGAGGCGCTTCCATAGCCCGGACTCGCTCAGCCCGTTCGGTGCTGGCGGGGTCAATCCCTACGTGTACGCGGGAGATCCGATCAACTATACCGATCCGACCGGGCATGCCAATCGGGGGGCTAACTGGGAGGGGGTAGCGGGTGCGGTACTGTCGGGCATTGGTATTGCGCTTAGCATTGCGGCGGTACCTGTAGCCGCACCTGTTGGCTTGGCATGGATTACCACCCTCCTTTTTACAGGGATAGGTGTTGGCGGCGGCGTTTATGGAATGTATGAAGGCATCATGGGCAATATCGCAACTAAAAAGAAAGACCGGGATAAACACGCGAGAAGTTCCTTGATTTCTGGGAGCATAGACGCTGCTGTGGGTGCGGCGCTCATTGGGTGGGCTTTAAGAGCCAAAGCCAGAGTAGCCAAAGCCGCAGCCAAAGAAGCGGCTGAAGCGGCTGAAGCGGCTCCTATACCAAGCAACGGATCAAGTTTTGAATCCGCAGAGCCATTGATGGAAGGAGGGGCCGGCCGCCGCAGGTACTCGGATTCCCAATTGATTGAAGGGCCTCCGGGAGAGACGGGGCCTCGGGGAGAGACAGGGCCTCGAGGGCCTGAAGGGCCTCGTGGGCCTCGTGGGCGTCGAGGAAGTACGGGAGAAATGGGACCTCCGGGGCCACCAGGACCTCAGGGGGTGCCAGGACTGAACGGCAGTTTTCCCTCAACTGGCGTATCTCCACCTGCACGGCCAACTGCGGCGTCAACGACACCGCCCGACCCAGTTTCAGGCCCTTCTAGAAGACGGGATTCCTGGGGTTTTGAAGACCTTTACAACCAGCAGAATAATCGAATGGATGAAGTCAATTTAAATCCGGTAAATTCTCCAGCGACCGATACGATAGAAAACATAGACGAAATATTAAACAACATAAGACGCAACAGCGAATAAGATTAAGGGCTCCACTTCTAACCAGTGGAGCCTTTTTTTTCGCAAATACAGATAAAACATCCGCAAACATAACCCGGCCCAACACTGAGAGTTCTCTCATATCCCCCTCCCCCCCTACCCTCTAAACTCCCGCCTCCGAGACAACTAAACTACCCCCCCCACTCGCATCGATCGTGAGTACCCCGGCACCGTCTCGTTAAATAAACGCCGGATTAAATCAATCAAAGGATTTGTTACATGAAGAAATCTCTATTCGCACTTCCGTTAGGCTTGGCACTGGGCCTGGCGGCCACTTCGGCCTTCGCGGCCGATGGCCGGATCAACTTCACCGGCAAGATCAGCAGCGCTACCTGCCCCGTTGAAATCGTCAACCCGGAAAACGGTGCCGTGGGCAACCTGGTTTCCCTGGGCTGGGTCGATTCCAGCGCCTTCCCGAACGTCGGCGCCGTTGCTGGCGAACGGGCCTTTCAGATGCGCATTACACCGGGCACCGCTTGCGTCCTGGACCCTACCAAACTTAACGCCACCGTGACATTCAACTCGGTGTACGGCGGTGGTGGTGATCATTACGGCCTGAAGCCGACCGGTAACCCCGCGAGGGGCATTGCCGTGGCGATCAAGGACGTTACCGGTGGTTTCATCAAGAATGGCGAGACCTCCACCGTCTACAAACTGGACGAAACCAAACCGACCCTCATGGACTTCACCGCCATGTACATCGCCACTGCGGCGACGGTAACCCCGGGCCCCGCCGATTCTGATGTCGAGTTCACCCTCAGCATCAACTGATCACGCTCCTGCGTTTTAAAACAGCAGGTTCACCGCCTGCTGTTCGAGAACGATTCCTCGACACAGGGATTTTTTTACTATGTTTGGCTTGATTAAACGTCCTGCCCAAGTCAGGAGCGGCGCACTGTCTTGCGTGTTGTTTGGCGCCCTTATTACCTGGTTGCCAACTAGTTACGGGGCGTTAACCATCAGCAGCACGCGAGTCGTGTTCGACAGCGACAAGCGCAATGTTTCGTTGACTGTTTCCAATCCCAGCAACAAACCCTTCGCCGTGCAGACCTGGGTGAATACCGCAGCCGACGACCAGACCACTGCCGTGCCTTTTATCGCGTCACCGCCGCTGTTTCGCTTAAATGCCGGTAAAGAACAACAGGTGCAGATCAACGGCTTGCCCAACAAGTTGCCCAAAGACCGCGAATCGCTGTTTTATTTCAACGTTCAGGAAATACCGCAACTGGAAGCCAATGAAGTCAACCAGTTGAATATCGCATTGCGCACGCGCATCAAGTTGTTCTACCGACCTGTGGAACTCAAGACCAATGCGCTGGACAGCCTGAAAGAGTTGAACTGGTCAATAAAAAAAATCGACGGCAAAAGCCGTCTGGTGGTGACCAATCCCACGCCCTTTCACGTGTCTTTCGTGCGCATTGAACTCCTTGCAAACGGGCAGAAAGTCAGCCTCAAAGACACTCCGATGGCACTTCCCCTGGACTCCAGCACCTATGAGCTGGACGGCTTGAAGCCTGTGCCGGGAATGCAGGTCAGTTTTTCCGCGATCACCGACTACGGCGGCTTTACGACCCCAATGACCGTGCCCGTCGGCCTTGATCTTTAACATTGCGCGGACTATCACCATGCCTTTCTTCCCGCACCAGAGTTCGACTTGCGCGCAGCGTCTGTTTTACCTTCTGGTATTCACCGGCGGCGGCATTGTATTGCTGCAAACCAAGCCGGCGCAGGCCGCCAACCCGGTGGAGTTTCAGTCAACCTTTATGCGCCAACTGCAAATCCATGCGAGCGATGCCGGTGCGCTGGCCTTGAAAACACTGTCCAGTGGCCAGGATCTGGCGCCCGGACGTTACCTGGTGAGTATTGAGGTCAATCGCACCTTCTTTGACCGCCGGGAAATCGAGTTCAGCCCCCATGCCCAAGGCGATGGACTCTCCCCCTGCCTGTCGCTGCAATTGATCGAGGAGATCGGCGTAAAACTCGACAGCCTGGAGGAGACTGAGGCCTCACTGAACAGTTGCATCGATCTGCAGCAGCTGATTCCCGGTGCGCAAATCGAGTTCAATGCCGGTCAGCTGACGCTGGCGCTCTCCATCCCGCAGATTGCCATGCGTCGCGATGTTGCCGGTTATGTCGATCCGCAATTGTGGGACTATGGCATCAATTCGGCCTTTGTGAACTATCAGGTATCGGCGCAACAGGGTCGAAATTCGTCAGGCCACAACAGCTGCCAGGACCTGTACTTGAACAGCGGCCTGAATCTGGGCGCCTGGCGTTTGCGCAGCAACAATGCCTTTCGTAGCGACTCACAGGGCGAACGCACATGGACGCGCGCCTATACCTATGTCCAGCGCGATCTCCCCGGTACACACTCGCAGTTGACCCTGGGCGAGACCTACACCCCTGGCGATGTATTCAGGAGCATTCCCATCAAGGGCGTGCAAATTGCTTCCGACATGAGCATGTTGCCCGACTCGCTGCAACAGTATGCGCCGATCGTTCGAGGCGTTGCGCAGACCCGGGCCAGGCTCGAGATCCGCCAGAACGGTTACCCCATATATTCCACCTATGTCAGTGCCGGTCCCTATGAGATCAACGACCTGACGACCGCCGGTGGCAGCGGTGAACTGGAAATCATCCTGACCGAAGCCGATGGCCAGGTGCGACGTTTCACCCAACCCTATTCAACCCTCAGCAACCTGCTGCGCGAAGGCGTCTGGCGCTACAGCACCAGCCTGGGGCGTTACAACTCCCCGTCGTTTGCCAGCGATGACTCCTCTTTATGGCAAGGCACTCTCGCCACCGGCGTGGGGTGGAACTCAACCCTGTACGGCGGGTTGATGGCCAATGACTTCTATCAGGCCGGCACCTTCGGTATCGGCAAGAATCTCGGCGCGATCGGCGCACTCTCGTTCGACGTCACGCGCTCCGCAGCCGATATCGACCCCCATGACAGCAGCCGCAGCGTCCAGGGCATGAGCTACGCGGCGAAATACGGCAAGTCATTCGAAACCCGGACCAACTTGCGCTTCGCCGGTTATCGCTACTCCACCGAGGGTTATCGCGATTTCAGCGAAGCGGTGCGCGAGCGCAGCGCCGACCAGCGTTATCGCGGAAGTCGACGCAGCCTGCTGGAGGCCTCGGTGTTCCAGAACATCGGGACCCACAGTTCGCTGAACCTGACACTGTCCCAGGAAGACTACTGGCGCACCGATTATCAGCAGCGCCAATTCCAGTTCAATCTCAGCACCCGCCACAACACCGTCAGCTATAACCTGTACGCATCACAATCACTTAACGAAAAACAATCCAACGACCGCCAGATCGGCCTGAGTATCTCGGTGCCGCTGGACTTCGGCCGCTCGACCACCGCCACCTTCGACCTGAGGCAAAACCATGGCCAGCTCGATCAACGCGCGTCTTTGTCTGGCCGGGGCGAGGGAGATCGACTCAACTATCGAGCGTCCCTGTCCAACAATGAAAGCCAGCAGAAATCCGCTGAACTGGCGCTGGCCTACCAGACACCCGTTGCCAGCCTGGGCGCGGGTATCGCTCAAGGCAGCACTTACAACAATGTTTCGCTCAACGCCAGCGGTGCGCTGCTGCTCCACGGCGACGGCCTTGAGTTCGGCCCCTATATGGGTGAAACCAGTGGCCTGGCCCATGTGCCGGACATCGCCGGCGTTGGGGTGATCAACGCCTCGAGCGCCAGGACCAATGACCGTGGTTATGCGCTGATCCCCTACCTGCAACCCTATCGGGTCAACCGGGTAGTCCTCGATACCGACCAGCTCGATCCGAACATAGAGATCGATAACGGCGTGACCCAGGTGGTTCCGCGTCGCGGTGCAGTCGTCAAGGCCACATTCCCCGCACGCAAGGTACAAAGGCTGGTGCTGACCACCCGTGACAGCCAGGGCGCACCTTTGCCCTTTGGAGCCCAGGTCAGCAACAACGATGAGGAAGTACTCGGGATAGTCGGCCAGGCCGGGCAGGTACTGCTGGGGACTGTCGATGCCCGGCAAGTCCTGAATGTGCGCTGGGGCAACGCCTCCACCGAGCAGTGCCAGTTGCAGCTCGATGTCCCGAGCATGCCGCTGGAGCAAGGTTATCGGGTCCAGGACCTGACTTGCCGCTGACCCAACGCTTCGTTCACTCATGCTCGATGCACCCCGTGGTGCGTCGAGCTGTTTTTGCCAGGATAGAACACAGCATGTCGATCAGATTATTTCCGGGCGTTCTGTTCACGCTCGCCGCCAGCGGACTGACGCCGTTCGGTGCCGCGTATGCCGCCTCCAATACCTGTTACTGGGGGGGCGCTTCGGGGCCTATTCGGTATGTGGCCGATGTGGGTGCACTGTACATTCCCAGAGATGCCAAGGTCGGTGATCCGATAGGCCCGATTGAGAGATCATTCAGGCAAGGTGGCTCAGGGTTAACGATCCACTGCGAAAACACAGACGGGCGACTGACGTTCAAGGCTTCGGCCAATGCCGCGCCAGTATCCGGGCCAATCCCCAGATTGAATGGCATGGACATGCGAGGCACGTTGCTGCAGACCAACATTCCCGGGGTCGGCGCCCAGATCACGTTCGGCACTCCCTACGATGGCCGCACCAACGGATTCTGGAAACTGAGCGGCCCCGACAGTACAGTCCCCTTCGAGGGCTACATCGATTTCAGCACGCCCTTTGTCCTGCAGCACTCTGTGTTGCAAGGCACTGTCACTTTGGTCAAGACCGCGACGATCGGGCGAGGAACGCACACGCTGGAGTCAGGAAACGAACTGGTCAAGGCCTCGTTCACCGGTGTTCCCAATGCCTTCGGCCTTGCGCTGAGCGGCTCCGTCACCCAGGCGGAGTGCAGCCTGTCGGCCCTTCCGGTGAGCGCCGACCCCGTCAAGCTGGGAGACTGGCCAACCTCACGGTTCAAGGGCGAAGGCGAAACCACCGATCCGGTGCCGTTCAGCATCAATTTGAACTCGTGCATATCCGACCCGCTGCCGGGCGGCACAGTGACGACCGCGCACATTCGCCTGGAGCCCACCGCGGGCTCGACGACAGTTGACACTAGAAGGGGTTTGTTCAGCCTGGGCGGCAGTTCCACCGCAAAAGGTATTGGCATTCAGATACTCAAAGATGATGCCCAAACCCCTGTCGAATTGGAGGCCGATGTCGCCCAAGGCGTCATTCCGGTCACCGGCGGCATGCAGTTGAAGTTCAACGCTCGCTACTATCAGACCGCGCCCACGAAGGATGTCGTGGCCGGTTCCGCGGATGGGTCGCTGGCGTTTACCATTACCTACAAATAGATCTGTTTGCCCGGCAGGGGGGCCTGCCGGGAAGCCAGTGGAGAGGGTCGACTAGGTGACCAGCTTGATCGACATCGGTTTGAAGGCACGATAACTCTGCCCCTGATCAAAGCTGACACTGGCGTGCAGGGTAAACGTGCTGTTGAGGGGCAGTGCCGCTACATAGTCCTTGGGCAATGGCGTGGTGAATTTTCGGTTGGCATTGAGAGGTGTGGGTGCACCCTCGAGGAAATCTGTTCGAACGCTGGACGCCAGTGCCCACACGTTTATGAGTTGGGTGTCCTCATGGTAGGCCCATTTCTCCATCTCTATGGTTGCACCGGACTGTTCAACCTTGTTCCGGGAGAGGGTCGCCGGTGAACCGATCTGCGCCTCGGGGCAGCCCACCGAACCAAACGTCTGTCCGCCGAGCTCGGTGATGGCCAGCGTATATTTCGCCGAGGGCTGGATGTCGCGTCCGGCGCGGTAGCTCACCTCTGACGTGCGTCCATCTCCCCCCACGGGAATGTTGGCCGCGACGACCGACGCGGTAATGGCGAACTCCAGGCCGCCCGGCGTGGTCGGCTTTACCCCCATTGCAGAACCTATACCCCCCTCTCCGCCCAGGCCGATAAAGTCCACCGTCACCTCTTCACCCGGATCGACTTCCGAGCCAGCCACCACCACAGTCACACCTGATATACCCAGGAAAGGATTCAACACGCCCGTGCCGTTTTGCGAATTGGTCGCCTGCTTGATGGTGGGGAACTTGCGCGGGGTGGGTGGGCGGATATTGACGCTCAGTTTCTCGTCAACGGAGAGGGTCGACTCACTACCGGCTCTGTCGCGCACCCGATAGGTCGCGTAATAATCCACATTATTGGTGCTGTTACGCAGCAAGTCGCCCTTGAAAAAGACTTGCACGGGCTTGCCTATGTCACCCGGCTCGAGGGTCCTGGTACCGGCTATCTCCCGTCCACCCGGGGAGCGCTCCCAGTACGTGGTGATGGCATCCCCGACTTTTGGGCTGTAATCGGGGAGTGTTACCACTACCTGGTCCTGGTGAGCGGGGTCGGCGAGATAGGCAGCGGTGATCTGGTTGGGGGGGAGAACTTCGGGAGGAAAGATCAACTTGCTATTGGTGGGAAGCATCGGTGCCTGGGTATCCAGCGTCATCACCAGATCGGATGATTCTTCTGTTTCGTCATTGTAAATCGTCACCTTGTATTTGAACCGGCGTTCCCCATCGTTACTGCGCAACCAGGCTTGGGGCACTGCAAGATACCGGTCCGAGTCCTCAATGGGCTTGTTCCACTTACGGGTGACCAACGCAGTGACGCTACCATCGACGAACAGCTCAACGGTTTCCTCCGCCAGTTCGGGGCTGGAGTTTAGCGGCACTGTAAACCAGACCTTCAGATCGGCATGGGTCAATGCCTCCGGCAACAGATTGGTTTGACCACCTGGCACATTCGGGAGCAAGCCGACAATCTCAGGCGGTGGCAACGTAGTGCTGGAAAAACCGGTACCTTTGAACTGGACCATGAACAGAACTCCTCGAATTAAAGCCAGCAAGGGAAACCGGAATCCGGCTTCCCTTGCTGGCGTCATGAAAAGAACATTGATCTGCTGGTGCAACGCCAAGGGTTCGAAGAAATCAAGCCAGCCAGTTACCAGCTGTAGCGGGCACCCACATTGATGCCCCAAGGCTGCTCGATCTTGTCGCCATTGCTGTAATCAACGTCCAGGTGCATGGCAACCTTGTCAGTCACCGTCATGGCCACGCCCGCGCCCAACTCGCCGCGAGATCCCGACAGGTCGCTGCGGAAACGGTTGTCGTTGACCTCAATGTCACTGTTTTTGGCGAACTCGTGGACATAGGCGGCGCGCAAATACGGCTGTACCGTCTTGCCTTCGGCCCAGGTGAAATTGCGACCGACAGTCGCACCGGCTTTACCCAACAAGGAATGCGCACGATCCCCGTCGGCGGCCAGGCCGTTATCCAGGTCGTAACTCGCGCCATCGATCATCACGCCCGACAGTTGAGCATAAGGCTCGACGTAGTAGTCATCCGCCAATTTGATGTTTCGCCCGAACTCCAGCGATGCACCGATGCCGTTGGTGTCGTAATTGCCTTTGGTTTTTTGGCCGTCACTGAGACGAACCGTTGATTCATTCTGGAACCGGTTGTACTTGAGCACGCCGTCGAAGTAATAGCCGCTCTGCATATCCAGCCACGTGGTGTAGGCACCCAGGTAGTAACTGTCGACTTCGCCAGTCGTGCCATGGCTCAGGTCCAGGTCGGACTTGCTGTAACCACCCATCAGGCCGACCAGCCATCGCCCATCGCCCATGGGCAGCGGCGCATCGGCACCCAACGAAATGCCCTGCTGGGTTTGCTTGTAGGCAACCCCGGAACTTTCACTGACGTTGTATTTGTTGCCATAGGCACGGATCCAGCCACCGGCCTTGCCGTGATCCATTCGCACTTCGCCCATGCGCGAACGCAGGGTGCTGAGTTCGCCGTACCAGACGGTGGGCGCGGCATTGAACAGCGCCATCACCGATTGGGTACCCGGGCTGATCACACGGCTGGCGGTGTCCAGGACCCAGTCGTTGTTACCCTGTTGGATCAAGTCATAGGAAAATGCGCCCAGATCCACGGAGCCTCCGGCCAGGGCGAAGGTGGCGTCACCCGAACCGATATGGACCACGGACTTCGAACCCGCCCCCACCGGTTCAGTACCCTGGCTGTCGAGCGCGACCAGATGGTTGCCACTGGCATTGCCGGTCACGGTGAGGGTATCCACTTCACCCGTGGTGAAATTGTTGTGCATGTAGAAGGTCCCGCCCTCGCCCGCGAGCGTTTCCACCGACAGATTGAAGAACTGGCCCGGATTGCCGAACTGCACACCCCCGCCATTCAACGTCAGGTTCTGCACTTGACCGTCACCGACCATGACCCAGCGAGCATCGTTGCTGATCGACAGGTTCTGGACGTTTTCCAGGCGCCCGGTCAGGGTTGCAGACTGGTCGAGTGCGACGTTGGCATTGCTGTCATCCGCCACAATGACATCGCCCACCAGGTGACTGTTATTGACGTTGAAGTTCGCCGAAGAACCGTTGATGACCTCCAGTAGCGTGCCGTTGCCGCCCTTGAGCGTGGAGCCGTTGTTCACTTCAATATTGGCCCGCTCGGTGTTGGTCTGGGTCAGGCCATCGACAATGATGGCCGACCCGCTCAGGCCTTCGACATGGGTACTATCGAGAACCAGCGCATTGTCCGCGGGCAGGTTGTTGGCGGTGAACACGCTGACACCATGGAGCCCGCCGACGATCTTGCTGCCCGTTGCCAGGACCTGGCCGCCGAAAGTCTGTACGCCGATGCCATCGGCATTGGTGGCGGTAACGGTGGTGCCGGAGTCCAGCGTCAAGCGCGATTGTGCGCTCAGGCTTGCACCAAACTGGCCGCCGGTGATCTGGCTGTTGCCTACCCTCGCGGTGGACCCACCGACTGCCGTCGCTATCAGGCGCAAGCCCGTGCGATCGCTGACGACACGACTATTGGTAATGGTTGCATCACTGTTGGACAACTCAACGCCATTGCTTGTACCTAAAGCAGTTGTAGTTGCGCCGTTGAGCACAAGCCTTGATCCCGCCTGCGCGCGAATCTGATGGGTGGTAGCGCCATTGGCCGTCAGGCTTGAACCGTCACGCACCAGCCAACTGTCTCCAACTGTCTCGGCATTGATCGTCTTTGAACTACCATTTTCAACCACCGATTGCGCCAGCGCACACGGCCCCATCAACAGCGCCGGCGCCAGTATCGAAAGCTTTAGCATCCGTGCAAGCGGTGACACTGAAAAAGAATGGCTGACGTACATGGGTCTCTCCTGAGTCTGTTGGCTATAGGCAAAATCACCATCTAGCGGAATCTTTCAGATCTGTGTCTGAAGGGCCCGCGATCCTATGAAATTTCCTACATCCGAGATGTAGGACTTATCCGAATGAGCGCGGGAATTCTCCCTGGTAACTAGGTGCCCAGTGCATAAGCGCTGTTTGAAACAGAACTCGACACGGACGGAAAACGTCTGTGTCGACTCTGGAGGTGTAACTAAGGGGTAATCGGGCACTGATCGCTCGGACCATGGAACGCCGTACGGGTGACTAACGGCTCGGAGAAGACATCTTCCGTTCCGTCATTGAAGAAATAATGGATCTTGGCGCGCCCCCTGCGATTTGGATTCTGGTCATAAAGTGGTTGGATATAAGTGCTGTAAGGCGTGACAACAAATTCGAAACCGGTGAGGGGCAACCCCGGATCTCCCAATGTAAAATCCTTCTCGAATTTCACATCTGGAATCGGCACCTCGGGGCTTGTAAGATCGTCGCCTATCATGGGGATGAACTCGAAGC
This sequence comes from Pseudomonas sp. YuFO20, assembly GCF_035064975.1. NCBI lineage: Bacteria > Pseudomonadati > Pseudomonadota > Gammaproteobacteria > Pseudomonadales > Pseudomonadaceae > Pseudomonas > Pseudomonas sp. YuFO20. The sequence goes on along the minus strand of NZ_JAXDEO010000079.1, from coordinate 6,777 downwards.
TGATGGTATCTCCGTCCTTCAGCAGCCCCGTCAGGTCGGGTATCCGAACCTTCAGCGATCCATCAGGTTCCAGCGACTGGCAACCCGGATACCCAGTGGGATTGGGAATTTTCGGGAAGCTCGCGGGGGGCAGTTCAACCGCTACCGCGTCGACGTCAACCTCGATAGCCTCTGAATGCAGATCATTTTCCACACCGGGTCTGTGGACCTGATAGTGCACAGGAATGGCATCACCGTTGTTTCCCGCCTTGATGTATTTCCAGGGGATGTCAGCGATGTGATCTTCACCAGGAACGTGGGTTGTATCGTCAAAAATGACCTGCGCCTCGACGACCCGCAGCCCATTCCAGAAAACGTTGACGACATCATCGTTCTGTGCAGTGGCGAACCAGGGGAATGTGAATTTAGCGTCATGCCCCTTGTCGTCCCTCGTCAGCTCATTGGTTCTGCTCTCGTCGAAGTTCTTGACTTCTCCTGCGGGCAGGGCTGGATGAACAGGGTCAGGCCAGTCGATGGGAGGCCAAGGCACCCATGGAATGGGCACTTCGAAGTTGACTGGAAAGTTGGCGGATTGCGGACCGAACGGGCGCCCCTTGCGAATAATCTGATAACTGACCGCGGTCGGTTTGATACCGGTGGTGGCTTGTCCGTACTCTTGCAACATCAGGACGGCAGGTAACACCTTAACTTCCATGGTGAGCATGTTGAGAAAGTCGAGATCCGGCTGTACGCGAGTGCTGCCCCAATGCAAACGAACCTTGTCACCGGCTTTCCAGTTATCGTACATATCGATCCAGGCACTCACGCCCACCCGAACATGCTCGTTCACCAACGGCCCGGGGACAGCTTGTGGAACTTTCGGTGGTCTCAAATTATCGGGAAGCGGACCGAAGGTCAGGCCGACGGTTTTATGCACCGACACTGCACTGGGGTTTTGTGCCGCATCAAGCAACACATAAAGAAATACGCATTCCGCATCACCGAAGTCCCGGATCGTCTTGGCAGGGATCTGCACCGGTGTATCGGTCACACCGGGCGAAGGAACAGTGCCGAAGAACACCAATGGGGCGTTTGTCGGATCGTCAGGAATCTCTGCGGCATCCACCAGGTAAATGGCAAGCTTATCGGTGGCTTTCCAATCCAAATAACCGGGGAGCGTAAGTGTCAGGTTGCCCCCTACCGGCAAGTTGGAATCATCCAGATAATCGGCAATCAGTTTCAATGCGTCGGGCGGCGCGTGCTTGTACGGCGGCAAGCGATCGCAAATCACCGTGGTCACTAATGAAGGAGTTTCGTAATTGGTGTAATCGGTAATGACGTACTGCAGGCGGCACGTCGCATCATCCGGCAGAAAATTGGTATCGATTGTCATGAGATACGGGAAGGTTTCCGGAAAAGGCCCTCCGTCAGCCGGGCGAGTGAACTCGTGTTCAGCGACCTTATCCCACCGCCCCGATCCGGTATCCAGAAAAAGTTCGACTTTGTCACTGATACGCGGCGGGGGCAGATTTTCCCACAGCGGAATGTAAACTTTTAGCCCATCCTTTAGCCTGGGACCGTTGAGAAGGCCGCTCGCCTTGTCGGCATAATCCTCATCCTTGATCTCAATCACCAGATCGGCAAGGTTCGCCTGATGCTCAGTGCGCTTTTTTAAATAGGCCGCGTTGGCCTGATGTCGTTGCAGTTTGTTTGTTTGCGTCGTCATTTACGCTCTCCGGCCATGCCATTGATGCCATAGACGGTGCTATGGCGCTGCGTCGGTCGACAACATGGGGGCTGAGGATAAGCGGATGACTCTCGCCATACAGCTGGCCGAACTGACCTCTGGGCGAATTAAGCGCTGATGAGAGAAAAAGCGAAACTGTCAAAGTTGACAGGTGGGTATTGATACAGGGATCCGCAAACCCGTGACAACCGGCGATACCCAAGCACGTTCAAGTTAGATAACGACCGGTCGCCACAGGTTGAGTCAGCGCTGGCCGGTAGCCGTCCGCCAGACCCGAGCAATGTCTGTCGCCCGTTCACGCAACAAACGCGGAGCCTCGGTACACGCCTGCTCCAGTGTCATTGGCCCGCTCGTCAAAGCGAACGCGGCGTCGATGCCATGTTCGTACAACGCCTGGTAGCCTTCGCCCAGTGTGCCGGCGATGACGATGACCGCAACGCCCTGTTCTTGAGCGATGCGGGCAACACCAAACGGTGTCTTGCCGCGCAATGTTTGCGCATCGAAACGACCTTCACCGGTGATCACCAGATCGGCATCCACCACCGCCTCGGCCAGACCCACCAGCTCCGCCACCACTCCAACCCCTTCCATGAATTGCGCCCCGAGAAACGCCTTGGCGGCAAACCCAAGGCCGCCCGCCGCACCGCTGCCCGGTTCGTCGCGTACGTCTTGTGCCAAGGCGTTTGCGCAGTGATTGGCAAAGTGCCCGAGGGCTCGGTCCAGCTGTTCGACCTGTGCAGGCGTTGCGCCTTTTTGCGGGCCAAAAATGGCGGAGGCTCCGTGAGGACCGCAGAGTGGATTGTTCACGTCCGCTGCAATGTCGACGCGCACTTCGGCCAGACGCGGATCGATGCCGGTCAGATCAATGCGGGCCAGTTGCGCCAGTGCCAGACCACCGGGTTGCAATTGCTGGCCCTGTGCATCGAGCAGCCTCACGCCCAAGGCTTGCATGGCACCCGCACCGCCGTCGTTGGTGGCGCTGCCGCCGATGGCCAGGATCACCCGCTGCGCACCCGCATCCAGTGCCGCACGAATCAACTCGCCGGTGCCGAAGGTGCTGCTGATGCAGGCATCGCGGCGGTCGAGGGGCACCAACTGCAAACCACTGGCCTCGGCCATTTCGATGATCGCGGTGTGGTTTTGGGGTAACCATCCCCATGCGGCATTGACCGTTTCGCCCAGTGGCCCGCGAACGTCGGTTCGGCGCAGCTCGCCATCGCATGCCGCGAGCACTGACTCGACCGTCCCTTCCCCGCCGTCGGCCATTGGGCATTTGATCAATTGTGCATCGGGCCAGACTTCGGCCAAACCCAGGGCAATGGCATCGGCTACGCCTTGTGCGCTGAGACTCTCTTTGAACGAATCGGGGGCGATGACGATTTTCATGGGCGTTCTCCAGTTCCAATGCGCTCATCCTGCCAGCCGGCCGGAACAATAACGCCGGGCTGCTGCACAAGCGGCACTGAAGATTATTGTTCATTCACACAAACCCGCTGCCTACTGTAGGAGCGAGCTTGCTCGCGAAGGATTCAAGGGCGTCGCGTTTATCCAGGTATTACGCGTTATCGTTAACGTCCATCGCGAGCAAGCTCGCTCCTACGGGGGCTGGTCTTTTCTTTACGGGAGGGCTTCGGTCTGGGGGAGCAGTTGCACGCCGAGGTAGAGCGCGAGCATGCCGTCCAGCTTCAGTGGATCTACGCCGCTGAGTTCGGCAATGCGCTCCATCCGATAGCGCAGGCTGTTGCGGTGAATGCCCAAGGCGTCGGCACAGGCCTGGCTTTGCCCATCGTGTTCACACCAGCTGCGCAGGGTCGCCAGCAGTTGGCCGTTATTGTCCCTGGCGATGACCTGGCGCAACGGGTTGAGCAGCTCGTCCAGCGCATCGTCGTTGCGATGACGCCAGAGCATCACCGGCAATCGGTAGCGATCAAGGGTCAACAAGCGCGACTGCGGCAACACCTCGCGCCCGTAGGCAAGCAAGTCGCCGACCCGACGATAGCAGCGGCGCAACCCCAGCAAGCCATCGGCCTGCCCGCCCACGGCGATGCGCAGAATGTTCCAGCCCAGGCCATCGAGTTTCTCCAGCAGCCGATCATTTTCGACGCTCTGGCTGGCAGGCCTGCACCACAGCAACGACGACTTGGCCGGACTCACGCACCAGCTATCCGGATAGCGCGACATCAGCCAGGCGCTGAGCGCCTCGACGGTGTGCCCAGGACCGTGCTCCGTGCCCAGTTCGAACAGGTATGGCACCCGCGTCATCTGCGGCTTGAGCCCCAGCTGTTGCGCCTCGTCGATCAGCCGTGGCGAACTGCCGGCCTCACTGAGCAACAGCGCCAGCAAGTCATCGCAACGCTGGCGCCGCCATTGCTGCTCGGCCTGCTGGTTGCGCTGGCCCACCAGCATCTCGGCGGTCATGCGCACCAGTTCGGCGTAGGTGCGCAATTGCTCGGGTTCGCCGGTGATGCCCAGCACGCCGATCAAGCGCTGGTCGAGCATCAGCGGCAGGTTGATACCCGGCTGCACGCCTTTGAGGTGGATCGCGGTCTGCGCATCGATCTCGACCACGCGACTGTTGGCCAGCACCAGTTGCGCGCCTTCATGCCGGGTGTTGACCCGCTCCGGTTCGCCGCTGCCGAGGATCAGGCCCTGGCTGTCCATGACGTTGACGTTGTACGGCAGGATGGCCATCGCCCGGTCGACGATGTCCTGGGCCAGGTCGTGATCGAGTTCGAACATAGCGTTGGTCCTGAAAAGCTTGATGGGACGGGTAGTTGCAGAGAATCACCCACATTTTTGCTGCACCGTGTTCGATAAATCAGTTTGATCCACAGGCAGGTTCTGGTATTTGTTTGAGCCCTTCCCTGCGGCAAAAGGATTTCCTCATGAGCTACCGCACACTGGGTCAGTCGGGTTTGCAGGTGTCCACCCTGACCCTGGGCACCATGATGTTCGGCGAACAGACCAGCACCGAGGATTCCCTGCGGATCATCGACAAGGCCTGGGACCAGGGCATCAACTTCATCGACACCGCCGACGTCTACACGGGTGGGCGCTCGGAAGAAATCGTCGGCGAAGCAATCGCCGGCAACCGCCACGAATGGGTGCTGGCGACCAAGGTCGGTTTCGGCCCGGCGGACGGTGTGCCGAACCGCAGCGGTTTGAGCCGCAAGCATGTGTTCAATGGCATCGACGCCAGCCTGACGCGGTTGGGCACTGACTATCTCGACATCTATTACCTGCACCGTGAGGACCACAACACGCCGCTGGAGGTTACGGTCTCAGCGATTGGCGACCTGATCCGCCAGGGCAAGATTCGCTATTGGGGGCTGTCGAACTATCGTGGCTGGCGCATCGCCGAAGTGATTCGCGTGGCCGACAAGCTCGGTGTCGACCGGCCGGTGATCAGTCAGCCGCTGTACAACATCGTCAACCGCCAGGCTGAAACCGAACAGATCACTGCCGCGCATAATTACGGCCTCGGGGTGGTGCCCTACAGCCCGCTGGCCCGCGGCGTGCTCAGCGGCAAATATGCGCCGGACGTAAAACCGGACGCCAACAGCCGCGCGGGTCGTGCGGACAAACGCATCCTGGAAACCGAATGGCGCGTCGAGTCCTTGCGCATCGCCCAGCAGATCCAGCAATACACCCAGGAACGCGGTGTGGGCATCGTCGAGTTTGCGATTGCCTGGGTGCTGAATAACAGCGCCGTGACCTCGGCCATCGTCGGGCCGCGCACCGAAGAACAGTGGGATGCCTACACCAAGGCGCAGGCGGTGAAGATTACGGCTGAGGATGAGGCGTTCATCGATTCGCTGGTGACGCCGGGGCATGCGTCGACGCCGGGGTTCAATGATGTGAGCCATTTCGTGTCCGGCCGTAAACCCAATAATTAAACACCCCTGTAGGAGCGAGCTTGCTCGCGATGGTGGTCAACGATAACGCGGGGAGACTGGATGCCCGCGGTGACCATTCGCTCATCGCGAGCAAGCTCGCTCCTACAGGGTCGTTGTAGATATTGATCATCCGGCCAATATTCAGCACAAAAACCACGTATCCTCCGCAACCCGTTTTACGTTCAACCTCGCGAGGACAGCTTGTCTAAAGGTATCGCTTTATCGGTGTCGGCCTCGGTGCTGTTTGCCGTCATGTATTACTACACTTCGTTGCTCAAGCCCTTGAGCGGCGTGGAGATTTTCGGCTGGCGCATGCTGTTGACGGTGCCGTGCATGACGGTGTTCATGCTCGTATCCGGGGAATGGCGGCGGGTGATCGACCTGCTGCGCAGGATTGGCGCGCACCCGAAGCTGATCGGCGGCCTGATACTGTCGGCAGCGCTGCTGGGTGTTCAACTCTGGCTATTCATGTGGGCCCCGCTCAATGGCTACAGCCTCGATGTATCCCTGGGCTACTTCCTGTTGCCGCTGGCCATGGTCCTGACCGGGCGTATCGCCTACGGTGAACGGCTGTCCTACCTGCAAAAAGTCGCGGTGTTCTTCGCCAGCCTCGGCGTGGTCAACGAGCTGTATCAGGTCGGCGGATTCTCCTGGGCGACACTGGTGGTGGTCATCGGCTATCCCCTGTACTTCGTGCTGCGCAAATGGCTGAAGGCCGACAACCTCGGCGGGCTCTGGCTGGACATGACCCTGATGCTGCCGATCGCCTACTGGTTCGTCCACGGTGGCGAGCAAGGCTTCGGTGTCTTCGATCAGCATCCGGCGCTGGCGTGGCTGATTCCATTGCTTGGTCTGATCAGTGCGTCGGCGCTGGTGGTCTACATCATCGCCAGTCGCTTGCTGCCGTTCAGCCTGTTCGGGCTGTTGAGTTATGTCGAGCCGGTGTTGTTGCTGGGGGTGGCGTTGTTGCTGGGGGAAAGTATCAAGCCTGGTGAATGGCTGACCTATATTCCGATCTGGATGGCGGTAGTGGTGTTGGTGTTTGAAGGGTTCAAGCATCTCGTTCGGCATCGCCGACCTTAAACTCAACACAAAACAAATGTGGGAGCGGGCTTGCTCGCGAAAGCGGTGTATCAGTCAACGTTACTTGTGACT
>NZ_JAXDEO010000078.1:0-20866 GCF_035064975.1 Pseudomonas sp. YuFO20 | reverse complement strand
CATCACCCCGGGCCAGACTCCGAACGCCGACCAGGTGGGCGTCAAGGCGACCATGGCGCTGTACCCGTCCGAGCCGTCCAACGTCAACCACAGCTACATCGGCGACTTCGTCAAATTCCGCAACACCCACAACGGCCATGAGCAGCACATTTTCCACCTGCACGGGCATCAGTGGCTGTTCAACCCCAACGATGACAACTCGGACTACGTGGACGCCCAGGGCATCGGTGCGGGCGCCGGCTACACCTATGAAATCGCCAACGGCGGTTCGGGCAACCGCAACCGGGTAGCGGGCGACGCGATCTACCATTGCCACTTCTACCCGCACTTCGCCCAGGGCATGTGGGCCATGTGGCGGGTGCACGACGTGTTCGAAGAAGGCACCAAACTGGAAGTCTCGCAGCAAGGCAACGACGGTTTCCACAGTGAGCCCTATGCCCTGCGCAGCGGTAAACCCGCGGCGGGCGCACGGGCCTTGCCCGATGGCGAAATCGTCGCTGGCACACCCATCCCTGCGGTAGTGCCGCTGCCCGGCAAAGCCATGGCGCCGATGCCAGGCAAAGTCGCCGTGGTACCGAAAATCGGCGAGGGCCTGGTGGCCGCCAACGACGATGACGATGAAGAAGAGGGCGACGATGACGGCGAGCACCATGGCGGCAGCGGCGGCGCCCAGGCCATCGGTTCCCTGGCCCTGGTCGATCGCAGCGAAGCCAACCGCAACGCCGACGGCACCCTGAAAAACCCTGGTTATCCATTCTGGATCGGCGGCATGGAAAGCTCGGTCGGCCAACGCCCACCGACTCCGCCGCTGGACATGCTCGACGCTGCCACGGCGCAGGCCTTGAAAGCCACGGGCAAAGCCTTGTGGGCCAACCTTGACCCGGCTCAGTCCGGTGGCTGGGACGGTGGCCTGGGCCGCCATGTGCTGGACGGCATGTCTGCCGGTGGCGAGGCCGAGACCATTACCACCTCGCTGGATTTCTCCAAGACGGTCACGCGTGCCAAGCCGATCTACCTGCCGGAAGAGGGCACCGAAGTCGAGCAAGCGGCCATGGCCTTCCACGCCAAGAAAGACCATCCAAGTTTCGCCCTGCTGCCGGGCAACCAGATCGTCGCACGGCCTTTCCGCACCAACGGCGCCTTGCCGATGGCCGGTGCGCCATTCTATGAACCGTGCATGGACGACCGGCAGAAACGCCTGAGCAGCAGCGCCGGCATCGGTGAATTCAACAGTGGTGAGCGGCTCGACGGCATGTCCTTCATTGGCTCCTCGAGTTTCACCGCCGACCGTCCGCGCATCTACAAGGCGGCCAACATCCAGTTCGACGCGGTGTACAACAAGGTCGGCTACCACTTCCCGCAAGCGCGCATCCTCGCGCTCTGGGAAGACGCCTGGCCGGTGATCACCAAGCAGCGTCCGCCAGAACCTCTGGTGATGCGCATGAACACCTTCGACTGCGTGCAATACCAGCAAACCAACCTGGTGCCGGCCACCTATGAGATGGACGACTATCAGGTGCGCACGCCGACCGACGTGATCGGCCAGCACATTCACCTGCCGAAGTGGGACCTGGTGTCTGCCGATGGTTCGTCCAACGGCTGGAACTACGAAGACGGCGTACTTTCCCCAGGTGCGGTGCAAGAACGCATCCACGCCATCCGCGAGTTCAACCAGTGCGAAGGCACTGATCCACGCGACGGCACACCTGCCTGTCCGAAAGCCAAGAACCACCCGTACTTCGGTCAATATGGCCGGGCTGACTGGGTCGGCGCGCGTACCGCGATGCAGCGCTGGTTCGTCGATCCGGTGGTGAACGCCAAAGGCGTCGACCGTGGCCTGGGCACCATCTTCACCCACGACCACCTCGGCCCATCGACTCACCAACAGATTGGCCTGTACGCCACCGTACTGGCAGAACCGGCCGGTTCCACCTGGTTCCACGCCGAGACCGGCGAGCCGTTGTACAGCGGCGCGCGTCAGGATGGCGGACCGACTTCGTGGCAAGCGGTGATTAATACCGGTGACATCGACGGCGATGGCAAGAACGACAGCTTCCGTGAGTTCTTCCTCGAGTACAGCGACTTCCAGCACGCGTATGAAGCCGGTGTGTACGTCGGCGCAGGCCCGGACGGCAAGCCGAATGCACAAGCCTTCCCGGCTACGGCGGACAGCTTCCGCTACGCCATCAACCCGCCTGTGCGTAACAACGCCAGTACCTTGCTGGACGGCATTGTCGAAATGCAGGGCGGCATGCTGCCCGGCTGCCCGAGCCGGCCATGCCCTCAAGCCATTTCGGTGGATGACCCGGGCATGTTCGTGGTCAATTACCGCAACGAACCGCTGGCCCTGCGGGTGTACGACCCGAACAAGGTCGGCCCGGACGGCAAGCGCGGCATGCAGGCCGATGGCCTGGGCGGCGACCTGGCGTACGCCATGCAAAGCCGTACCGACCGTGCGATCCCGGCGATGAACCTGGCGCCGAACCTGATCACCGCGGCCACCGGCCCAACCGGCGGCACGACGCTGTTCCCGCCGCACATCAACAAGGGCGGCGCCGAGCCTGGCGATCCGTTCACCCCGATGCTGCGGACCTACACCGGCGACAACGTGCGGCTGCGGGTGCATGCCGGTGGTCACGAGGAGGAGCACAACGTCACCCTGCACGGCGTGAAGTGGCTGCAAAGCGGTTCCGGTTTCGGCAACAGCTCCAACTCCGGCTGGCGCGCGTCGCAGATGATCGGCATCTCCGAGCAGATGGGCTTCATTGCACCGGTGTCGATGCTGTCCAGCTCAGCGGCCACCACCGGTGACTACCTGTACTCGATGGATGCTTCGATCGAAGGCTACTGGAGCGGCATCTGGGGCGTGATGCGCAACTACACGGCGCAACGCAGCGATCTGTTCGCGCTGCCCAACAACGCCAAGCCTACCGGCATGCGCAACACCGTGGCGTTCGACGGCATCTGCCCACGGTACGGCGCCAACCCGAACGGTATCGGCACTCGGCCGACCCCACAACGCAACTATGAAGTGGTGGCGGCACTGGCCAACGACATCCTCCGCAACCCGCTGGGCCTGACCATCGGTGATCCGGCGGGTCTCGGCCAGCATGTCGGCGGGCCGTTGAATCCGGCCGGCGGCACCTTGGTGTTCAACTCGCGGACCGTGAGCATTCCGCAGGTCACTGTGTTCGACCCTGAAGACGGTGAAACCATCACCATCGGCGGGCAAAGCGGGCCGCTGCATGACCCGACCGCGATCCTGTATGTGCGCAAGGCCGACCTCGACCCTGCCACCGGCAAGCTCAAACCCGGTGTGCCAGTCGAACCCCTGGTGCTGCGCGCAGCGGCCGGTGACTGCATCAATGTCACCCTGGAAAACCGTCTGCCGAGCGTGATGCCGGACCTGGCCCAGACCGCGGTGATGCAAGGCATGGTCAAGCGTGATCGCAACAGTGGCACCGGTTCGACCACCTTCAGCAACAACCTGATGCGGCCGTCGAGCCACGTGGGTCTGCACGCGCAATTGCTGGCGTACGACATCACCAAATCCGACGGCACCAACGTCGGCGCCAACCCGACCCAGACCGTGCCGCCGCGTGTCGGCAGCAGCGGAGCCTACCCGACCCGTACCTACCAGTACTACGCCGGGCACCTGGAGCGTGAAGGCAAACCGATCACTCAGTTGGGACGTAATGTCGACAACATCAACGCCACGGCAATCGAGTTCGGCGGGTTGAATTTCACTCCGGCGGACGTGATCAAGCAGTCGCAAAAAGGCCTGGCCGCTGCGGCGAGCATCCTGCCGGTGGGCGCCACCTGGGTTGACGACACGCGCAAAGTGAATGCCACGGTCACCGCACCAGGGCAAACCAGCTACCGCGACTTTGCGATGGTCTGGCAGAAGGCCTTGAACATTCGCTGGGCCAATGGTCGGCCGGTGGAAGGGATTGCCGCGGAAGGGTTCGGCGTGCCGAACGATCCGCAGGACAACTCAAGCATGGCCATCAACTACAGGACCGAGCCGATGTGGTACCGCTTCGGCCTGGCCCCGGATGCACCGTTCGGCCATGCCGATGGCGCGGGCTACGGCGACATGGTGAACGCGCACATGGCCTACAGCAATGCGCTGGTGGGTGGTGATCCGCAAACGCCGGTGCTTTACGCGAGGCCTGGGCAACCATTCCGTACGCACATCCTGATGCCTACCGGCGGCAGTCGCGGCACGACCTTCCAGCTGGACGGGCACGTCTGGTCGACCAACCCGTTCCTGTCGGAGAAGAGCGATACCGGCGGCTATCCAATGGGCACCCCTGGCGTGGGCTCGGTGAAGTTCGGCTACAACCCGATGTCGATGTACATCGGCGCCCGCGAGAGCGTCCTGCCGGCAGCCCACTTCAGCTTCATGCTGCCGAGCGCCGGGGGGGTCAACGCGATACCGGGTGACTACCTGTTCCGCGATTACGCCGCCTACGGCAACACCTCCGGGTTGTGGGGGCTGTTGCGGGTGACCAACGAAGCGGAACCGGCGCCAGCGCCGTAGGGCAGGCAAACGCAACACCTGTAGGAGCTGGCTTGCCAGCGAAGACGGAGTGTCAGACACATCAATGTTGAATGTGCTGACGCCTTCGCTGGCAAGCCAGCTCCTACAGGGGGCGCGGTGAGGCAGGGATAGATCTGAAGGGGAGAGTGACATGAACAGGACCATCAAAATCGCCAGCGTGGCGCTGATCGTCGGGGTCGCGCTGATCTGGTTCGGGGTGTGGCGCACATCGCCACCGACCCTGCTCAGCGACATTGCGCTACCCGACACCTGGAGCGACCAGACCCTTGAACGCGACGGCGTGTCGGTGGCCCTCGAAGTGCGCCCGCTGGCCGAAGGCGGCGTGCTGCGCGAGGGTGAGTTTGCCGACGTGCGTTTCAAGGTCACCGACAAGGCGTCCGGCCAACCGCTGGCGGGCGTCGCCCCCGGCGCCTGGATCGACCCGGAAACCGTTGCTGCCGACCAGGCCCAGGGCCGCGAACAGAGCTGCAAGGCCCGGGTCGGGGTGTTCCTCAAGTCGAGTATCGGCGCACGGCCGCTGCTCGATCTCAACAGCTATTTCCTGATGGTGATGAACCGTGATGCCAGCGTCTCGGTGGTCGACCCGTCAGTCTCGGTGGGCGGTATCACCAGCACCCTGACCCGCATCGACATCAAGCAACCGCCGATGGATTGGGTCACCCCCAGGGACAACAAGCGGGTATTCGTGTCGATGCCGACGGCGGGCGAAGTCGCGGTGATCGACAGTGAGCAATTCAAGCTGATCGACTCGGTGGCCGCCGGGAGTAACCCGGTGCGCGTGGCCTTGCAACCGGACGAGCGCCTGCTGTGGGTGGGCAACAATGCTCCGTCGGCCGAGCAATCCGGGGTCACGGTGATCGACACCGCCACGCTCAAGACCCTCAAGCACCTGGCCACCGGCAGCGGCCACCACGAGATCGCCTTCAGCAAGGACAGCCGTTTTGCCTTTGTCACCAACCGCGACGACGGCACCGTCAGCCTCATCGATATCGCCAGCCTGACCATCGCCAAGCAGCTCAAGACCGGTTCGCACCCGCTGTCGGTGGCGTACTCGCCACTGTCCGACGCGGCCTATGTGGCCGATGGCAAGGACGGCACGGTGACCGTGGTCGATGCCGCGAGCCAGTCGGTGCGGCGGGTGATCAAGGTCAAGCAGGGCCTGGGGCCCATGGGCTTCAGCGCCGACGGGCGTTTCGGCATCGTGCTCAATACCCTGGAGAACCAGGCCGCGGTGATCGATGCGGCCAACGATGCGCTGATCCATGAACTGGACGTGTCCGCCGAACCCTACCAGGTGGTGTTCACCAAGGCCTATGCCTACGTGCGCGGCCTGGCCTCGGCCAAGGTGACGATGATCAACCTGGCGTCCCTCGGCGAAGGCCGCAAGCCGATCAGCCAGGGTTTCGAAGCCGGGCCGCAGCCACCACGGCTGGCCGGTGACCTGCCCCTGGCGTCGAGCCTGGCGGTGTCGCGGGACGACAACGCGGTGTTTGTGGTCAACCCGGTGGACAACACCACCTACTTCTATGCCGAAGGCATGAACGCGCCAATGTCCGGCTACCCCAATCGCGGGCAGGTGGCGCGGGCGGCTCTGGTCATCGACCGCAGCCTGCGCGAGGTCGAACCGGGGCTGTACAGCTCGCGGATCAAGCTGCCGGCGGCGGGGCGCTTCGACGTGGCGTTCCTGCTCAACCAGCCCAACATCATCCATTGCTTCAGCGCCGTGGTGGAGACCAACGACAAACTCCCGCCCGTCGCCGGCGTGCCGAAAGTGGAGTTCATGCTCGACAAGACCACGGCCGCCTTGGGCAGCCCTTATGTCGTGCGTTTTCGTATCGTCCAGGGCAAGCAGAAGGTCCAGCGCAGCGGGGTCAAGGACGTGCAGGTGCGCTACTTCCTCGCGCCGAGTTCACGGCCCCAGCACGTCGCAGCACGGGACGTCGGCAATGGCATTTATGAAGCCCCGGTCACCCTTGACCAAAAAGGCGCCTGGTACCTGCACGTGCGTGCGGCGTCCCTGGGCGCGAATTTCGACGACCAGACTTTTGCCAGCGTTCGGGTAACCCCAGGCATTGCTCATTGAAGAGGACATCGACATGAACCGATTCGCACATCATGGACTGCTGACGATCTGCCTGTTGGCCTGCTCGTTGGAATTAGCCATCGGCCAGGCCCTGGCCCACTCGGTAGACGAACATGCCGGCCACACCCAGGCGGCCAAGAGCACCAGTTCCGAGACCGCCCAGGTCAAGTTTGCCGACGTCGCGCTGGTGGACCAGAGCGGCAAGACCGTGCGCCTGGAAAAAGACCTGGTGGCCAACAAGATCGTGGTCATGAGCTTCATCTACACCAGTTGCACCACGGTCTGCCCGGTGGTGTCCTCGATCATGGGCAAGGTGCAGAAACAGCTGGGTGCGCGGGTCGGCACCGAGGTGCAACTGGTGTCGATCAGCATCGACCCACAGCGCGACGACGCCAAGCGCCTCAACGACTACGCCCGCGCCTTCCAGAACGGCCCGGGCTGGAGCTGGCTGACCGGTTCCACGCAGTCGGTCAACGAAACCCTCAAGGGTTTGGGCAGCTTCAGTGGCGACTTCAAGAACCATGCGCCGCTGATTCTGGTGGGGGACGGCAACAGTCGCCACTGGACCCGCTACTACGGCTTCACCGACCCGAACATATTGACCCGGCAGGTGGAGAAGCTCAGCGGTGAACGCAACACCCATGCCAAACACACGGCCATCGCCATGGAGCATCAGCCATGAGACTTCTCCACGGGTTCGCCCTGAGCCTCTGCGCCTGCCTCGCCAGCGCCCTGGCCATGGCCCACGAAGGGCATGCACCCGCGGCGCCTGCCGCCGATACGGTGGCGGCCGCCGCCCAGCCGACCGCGGGCACCCGCGATGCCAAGACCTGGTTCACCGATACGCCGTTGCAGGACCAGAACGGCAATACCCTGCGTTTCTACAGCGACGCGCTGGAAAATCGCGTGGTGCTGCTCAATGTGATTTTCACCAGTTGCACCGATGCCTGCCCGTTGATCACCCAGAAGCTCAAGCAAGTGCGCGAAGTGCTGGGCGACAAGGCGGACGGCATCACCTTTATCTCCCTTACCAGTGATCCGCTGCGGGACACCCCGGCGGTACTCAAGGCTTACACCTTGAAGCAGGGCGTCGATGAGCCCCACTGGCTTTTTCTTACCGGCGACAAAGCGCAGATGGACCTGGTCCTGGGCCGTATCGGCCAGGTCATACCGTCCCCCGAACAGCACTCCACCCAGCTGATCGTCGGTGACGTGGCGAACAAGCGCTGGAGCAAGATCCGTCCCGATGCCCCGGCCGCCGCCATTGCCCAGCGCTTGCAGTTGCTGGCAATGCGCGTGGCCGGTCGCTGAGCCAGGGCCATGAAAAACGCCCTGATCCTCGGCCTGCTTCTCCTCGGCGGCATCAGCCTGAGCGCCCAGGCATTAACGCTGACGCCCAGCGAAAGTGCGGGCAAGCGGCTGTACCGCGAAGGTGTCTCCGCCAACGGTGAGCCGATCATGGCCCGGATCGGCGCGGCGGGCATGCTCCTGCCGGCCACCAGCGTGCCCTGCGCCAACTGCCACGGCAGCGATGGCCTGGGGCGCCCGGAAGGCGGGGTGCGCCCGCCCGACCTGAGCTGGTCGCGGCTGACCAGCACCTACGGCCAGCAGCAGATCAACGGACGTGCCTACCCAGCCTACACCGAGGGCACTGTGGCCCGTGCGATCCAGGAGGGGCGTGACCCGGGCAACAACCGGCTGGATTCGGCGATGCCGCGGTTCGTCCTGTCGATGAGCGATCAACGCAACCTGACGGCCTACCTCAAGCGCCTGGCTGATGAGCGCGATCCGGGCCTGAGCCCCGACAGCCTGCACCTGGGCACCTTGCTGCCGAGCACTGGCGTGTTGGGCGAGGAGGGCACCACGGTGGCGGCGGTGCTGCGGGGCAGCGTGGCGCGGATCAACGAAGCGGGCGGGATCCATGGCCGGCAGTTGCGCCTGACCATCCTCGATCCCGGTCCCGACCGTGTCAGCGCCGAGCATGCGCTCGACCAGTTGATCGAACAGGAACAGGTGTTCGCCCTGGTCGCACCGCTGGTGCCGGCGCTGGATAACGAACTGGCCCCGCGCCTGGAGCAGGCCGGCGTGCCCCTGATCGGGCCGCTGTCGTTGCAGGGCACGGCCCAGGCCAGTCGGCAGATTTTCGAGCCGCTGCCGGGGCTGCGCGAACAGATGATTGCCCTGGCCAACTACGCCGCCACCAGCCTGCGCGTGTTGCAGGGCCCGACGCTGATCGCCTACCCGAACGAGCCGGGCCAGCGCCTGGCGGCGGAGAAACTTGCCCAATACCTGCAGGACAACGCCTGGCAGAAAGTGCGCCTGCAACCCTACGAGACGGCGCAGGACGAATTGCCACTGGGCTCGCGCTCGGTGTTCTACATGGGCAGCAGTGGCGGCTTCAGTCGTTTGGCCGCGCGCTTGCAGACCGCGGGCCAGGTGCCTTATCTGTTCGCCGCCTCGAACCAGGTGGCGGGGGATCTGATGCAGGTGCCCAGCGGGTTTTCCCGGCGGGTGTTCCTGGCGTATCCGTTCGTGCCCAGCGACTGGACGCGCACCGGGCGCACCGCCCTGACCCAATTGCGCGAACGCCAGAAGCTCGGCGGCGAACACGCGGTGCTGCAGGTCGGGGCCTACAGTTCGATGCTGCTGCTCAGCGAGGGCATGAAGCAGGCGGGGCGCGATGCCAGCCGGGAAAAACTCATCAGTGCCCTGGAAGGCCTGCACGACTTCGATACCGGCCTGACCCCGCTGATCAGTTTCGGGCCGGGCCGACGCCTGGGCCTGAGCGGCGCCCATGTGGTCACCGTGGACCTGCCCGACCAGCGCTTCTATCTGGTCGCCCCCTACAAACCCATTGCCGCCACGCCCTGATCCGGAGGCCGAAGATGAAACTCACGACTGTGATGGTGCTGTTGACCCTGTGGGTGCCCGCCGCGTTTTGCAGCAATGGCCCGGCCGTGGCACGGGTCAATGGCGAGGAAATTTCCCAACTGCGCCTGGAGCGCTATTTCGCCGAATACCTGGAGGATCAGGGCCGGGCGGTCGCCAGCATCCGCAGCCCCAGCGCCTACAAACAGCTGCGCACGGCGGCGCTGGATGCGCTGATCGACAAGGAACTGCTGTGGCAGGAGGCGCTCAAGCGCGGGGTGGTGATCAGCGATGCCACGGTGCAAGCCCAGGTGGACCAGACCCGCCAGGCCATGGGTGGCCCACAGGTGTTCGCCCGGCGCCTGGAAGACGCCGGTTTCGATGAGGCTTCTTACATCGAGTACACCCGCCGCGACCTGGCGGCGCAGCAGATGTTTACTGAACTCACGAGGGTCGGCGAGCCGGACGAAAAAGAGGTGCGGGCGTTCTATCAGGAGCACCGCGCCGAGATGAACCGTCCCGAGGAAATCCAGGTCAGGCATATCCTGATAAAAGTGCCTCAGGGGGCGGACGCTTCCACAGTCGAAGCCGCGAGACTACGCTTGCAGGCACTGCACACGAGCATCCGTGAAGGCGCCGATTTTGCCAGCGTCGCCCGCAGCGGTTCCGAAGACGCTTCGGCCAGCGCCGGCGGCGACCTGGGTTACTTTGCCCGGGGGCGCATGATGCCGGAGTTCGAAGCCGCAGCCTTTGCCCTCAAACCCGGGTCCGTCAGCGAGCCGGTGCGCACGGCGGTGGGCTGGCATTTGATCCTGTTGGAGAACCGAATGGAGGCCGCCGATGTCACACAAGAGCAGGGACTTGAAATGGTTCGGGCGTACCTTGCCCGACAGAAACAGGTTCAGGCGCGTCTGCAGGCGCTGGCGCAGCTGCGCGCAAGCAACAGCATCGAAAGAATTGACGATCAATGAGCTTTCCCCAACAGTGGGGGAAAGCTTCGCTGCACGTCCGTTCGCTTTCCCCCGCTTTTGGGGGGTGGGGCATGTGGACGAAACGGCATTGCTTTTAAATTCAAGGACATGAATACATAAAATTACCGGCACTCAGCCTGGCATGAAGTGTGCGTTAGACCTATCAAGGCGCGCACTCCGCCAGGTTCGGTACTCGGACCTGGGGTTCAAGGAGTCCACCTTGTTAAACAAAGTACTGGTTGTTGAAGACGAACAACTTCTTGCAGAAAACCTCCAGGGTTACCTGCAGGCGCAAGGGTTGGAAGTCCGGATTGCTCACGACGGTGCGCAAGGAATCGCTGAAGCCGGCGACTTCGCACCCGATGTGATGGTGTTCGATTACCGCTTGCCCGATATGGAAGGCTTTGAGGTGCTCGATGCCGTCCGCCAGAACAGGAAGTGTCATTTTGTGCTGATCACGGGGCACCCCACCGCAGAGGTTTGCGAAAGGGCCCGGCAACTGGAAGTCAGCCATATCCTGTTCAAACCCTTTCCGATGGCGGAACTGGCGCGTGCAGTGCTTGATCTTCTGGGGCGACAGCGCGAACCCAACGCGGCGGTGAGCAGTTCCGAAGGCTTTGTCGAACGACGCCAGAGCAGGACCGAGAGTTTCCCGCTGCAGTTGTACGACGGTAGTTGGGTGCTAGCAGATCGCCGACGAAGTACCTCGGCCTCCACAGCGCCAG
This sequence comes from Pseudomonas sp. YuFO20, assembly GCF_035064975.1. NCBI lineage: Bacteria > Pseudomonadati > Pseudomonadota > Gammaproteobacteria > Pseudomonadales > Pseudomonadaceae > Pseudomonas > Pseudomonas sp. YuFO20. Next base: position 9,655 of record NZ_JAXDEO010000078.1, on the reverse strand, counting down.
ACGACGAACAATTGCTCACCGGGGAGTAATGGCGCGACAAGAGGTTACGGCACATGCCGCAATTGCTCGCCGCGCCGACAGGGCTCTAAGCCCCGGGTGTTGGAGAGCAAGCCATGGACCGTCTATCCCTTGTCGTCGATGTGCCACCGCTGGACTCTGTACCGACTCGTTTTTCCAGTGAGCAACTGGCCCAGGCCCGTTCCCGGGCCGGCAGTACCGGCGAGCGGATGCTCGAAGCCCTCGGGGTACTCTGCGAACTGGCCCCCATGCCCTTTATCCAGTGCCTGGGCGCAACCCTTCACTACCCGGTGCTCGACACCGACAGCCTGTTCCAATCGACCCCGGTATTCGACCGGGTCACCCTGGCCCAATGCCTCAAGCGCGAATTCATCCTGCTGCGTCACGCCGACGCGGTCATCGGCGTGTTTGCCGACCCCTTCGACACTGCACGCCTTGCCTGGATCGACGACTGCCTGCACGGCGCGCCGCTGTACCTGGTGCATGCCGACGACCTGAAAGCCTACCTGGCGCGCCACGAAGAGAGCTTCCACGCGGTGGAGTCGCTCAACGCCCAGGCCGACGGCAATACCGAGATCGACACCCTGCAAAGCCTGTCCCTGACCAGCATCAGCGAAGACTCCAGCGTGGTGGTCAAGCTGGTCAACTCGACCCTCTACGACGCGCTGAAGATGCACGCCAGCGATATCCACCTGGGCACCACCGGCAGCGGCCTGGTGATCAAGTACCGCATCGATGGCGTGCTCAACAACATCAGCAAGATCCAGGGCAACGAGTTCGCCGAGCAGGTGATTTCCAGGGTCAAGGTCATGGCCGAACTGGACATCGGCGAAAAACGCGTGCCCCAGGACGGGCGTTTCAAGATCGGCATCAGCGGCCGCCAGATCGACTTCCGGGTGTCGATCATGCCGAGCATTTTCGGCGAGGACGCGGTGCTGCGGGTGCTCGACAAGCAGGACCTGGCCGACAAGGTCTGCGGCGTGCAGTTGCAGGCCCTGGGCTTTGAAGAGGAAACCCTGCGCCAACTGCGCCGCCTGGCCGCCGAACCCTACGGCATGGTGCTGGTCACCGGCCCCACCGGCAGCGGCAAGACCACCACGCTGTACGCGATGATCACCGAGATCAACCACGGCGTGGACAAGATCATCACCATCGAAGACCCGGTCGAATACCAGCTGCCGGGCGTGCTGCAAATCCCGGTCAACGAAAAGAAAGGCCTGACTTTTGCCCGCGGCCTGCGCTCGATCCTGCGCCACGACCCGGACAAGATCATGGTCGGCGAGATCCGCGACCCCGACACCGCGCAGATCGCGGTGCAGTCGGCGCTCACGGGGCACCTGGTGTTCACCACCATCCACGCCAACAACGTGTTCGACGTGATCGGGCGCTTCACCCAGATGGAGATCGACCCCTACAGCCTGGTGTCCGCGCTCAATGCGGTATTGGCCCAGCGCCTGATCCGCCTGGTGTGCAGCGCTTGCAGCACGCCGTACACGCCGAGCGAAGAAGAGCTTTCAAGCTCGGGCCTGGACCCGCAACAGGTCGGCCACTACCAGTTTGTCCACGGCAAGGGCTGCGGTCATTGCCGTGGCACCGGCTACCGCGGCCGCAGCGCGATTGCCGAGCTGCTGCACCTGGACGATGAGCTGCGGCAGATGATCGTCGAGCGCCAACCGATTTCGAAAATCAAGGCACACGCCTGCAAACGTGGCTTGCGCCTGCTGCGTGAGTCGGCGCTGGAACTGGTGCAACAAGGCCGGACCACTCTCGAGGAGATCAATCGTGTCACTTTTATCTCGTGAGCGTTATGTCGCCGTGCTCGGCGCCAGCGGTGTCGGCCTCGGTCAGCGTCAAGGTGGCGACACCCTGTGGCTGGGCAGCGTCGGCTTCATCGATGAAGGGTTCATGGCCTGGGCGGTCGCCCTGGAAACCCTCGACCGCCTGCTGGGCGAACATGCCCGCGCCGGTGCCGAGTTGACCGTGGTGGTCTCCGGCCACTTCAGCCGGTTCTGCCTGGTGCCCTGGAGCGAGCAGATCAGCAGCCCCGCAGAGCTGCAGGGGTTTGCCCAGCTGTGCCTGGAAGACCTCTACGGCGCCGCGAACCAACCCTGGGACCTGGTGCTGTCGGCCGAGCCTGCCGGTTACGACCGGATCGCCACCGCGCTGCCGCAAGACCTGCTCGAACGCCTGCGTACCCTGGTCAGCGGCCGTGGCCTGCGCCTGCGCTCGGTGCAACCGTACCTGATGGCGGCGTTCAATCACTTCGACAAGAGCTTCGACGCCGGCGACTTCCTGTTCGTGGTCGCCGAGCCGGTGCGCAGCGTCTTGCTGCTGGCCCGCGAAGGCCGCTGGACAGCGGTGCGTTCGGTGGGCAGCAGCGACAGCGATGCCGCACTGAGCGCACTGGTCGGACGCGAATGCCAATTGCAGGCCTCTGCCAGCGAACGGCCGCTGAACGTCTACCTGCACGCACCGGCACGCATCGATTCCCATCCTGAAGTGCCCGGTGTGCACCTGCGCACCCTCGAAGAAGGCCGGACAAACGTACGCGATTGCCTGTACGTCATGTCCCGGACGGTGGCCTGACATGCGCCCGCTGATGCTCGACTTTCAGCCGCGCCGCCGCTCGAGCCCCCTGGGCTGGAGCCTGCTGGCCGGTGGCGTGGTGCTGGCGCTGACCTGCATCGTGTTTGCGCAACACCTCAGCGGTGAGGCCGAACAACAGCAAGGTCACCTGCAAACCACCCAACGGGTGCTCACCGGCGACACCGGCGGCAAGGTCAGCCTGACCCCGGCCGAAACCCGCGAGCAGGCGCAGAACCTGGCCGAGATGCGCAAGGTCTCGCAGCAGTTGCGCCGCCCTTGGGAGCGTCTGTTCGCCACCCTGGAAGCCATGCCCCGGGACAACGTTGCCTTGCTCACCCTGACCCCGGATGCCCGCAAGGGCCAGGTGCGGATCAGCGCCGAGGCGCGCGACCTGGACGCCATGCTCGACTTCCACCGCCGCCTCGAAGCCAGCGACGAGCTCTCCGACGTGTCGTTGCTCAGCCACGAAATCGTCGCCAACGTGCCGGAACACCCGGTGCAATTCAACTTGTCGGCTACCTGGGAGATTGGCGATGCAAATCCCTAGATTGATCGTCCACGAATACCTGCAAAGCCTGGGCGTGCCTGGCCTGGCGGGGTTGGCCATGCTGATGCTGGCGCTGACCTATGGGCTGTTCGGCCTGTTGCCGGACTGGCAGTCATTGCAGCAGCTGAGCCAGCAGACCCGCGAAGCCCGCGCATACCTGGCCAAGGTCGAAGAGGGTTCGGTCGCCGCACCGGTGGTACCGCAACGTCAGCTCGATGATTTCCGCAGCAAGTTGCCGACCCAGCCCCAGGCTACCGTCGCCATCGACAAGATCTATGCGCTGGCCGCCCAGGAACGCATCACCCTGTCCCGGGGCGAGTACTCCCTGGGCATCGATCCCAAGACCCACCTGGCCCGTTACCAGATCCTGTTGCCGGTGCGGGGCAGCTACCCGCAACTGCGGCGCTTCATGCACGCCTTGCTCGGCCAGTTGCCGGCGGTGGTGGTGGAAGACCTGGAGTTGCAACGCAAGAAGATCGCCGACACCGACCTCAATGGGCGGATCCGCATGACCCTTTACCTGTCGAGGTCATGATGAACAGCAAACGCACTATGGGTTGGGTGGCGTTCCTCGGCGTGGCCGCGGCGCTGACCTGGTTGCCCGACTACTTCAAGCCGGCCGACGACAACGACCTTGCCGTGGCCGCCGTGGCCACGCCGGCCAAAGGCAAGAACCGTGGTGCGTTGCCAGCCGCGCAAGCCTCCGTTGCGCCCGTGGCGATCAAGGACCTGAGCCCGGCGGGCGACCTGTTCGCCGCGCGCAGCTGGAAGGCCGCGCCGACCCTGGCCAGCGTCACCGAAAAACCGGTCAACGTCGCGCCGGTGGTGCAGGTCCCCACTGCACCGCCGATGCCTTTCCAGTTCATCGGGCGAATCGATGACCGCACCGACCTGCAAGTGTTTTTGCAAAACGGCGAGAAGATCTACGTCGTGCGTAAAGGGGATGTGATCGACGAAACATGGAAGATCGAGGGGATTTCCGATCTGGAACTGAGCCTGGTCTATTTGCCTCTGCATTTGTCCCAGACTTTGTCTGTGGGGAGCGCGCAATGAACAAATCCCGTTTGCTGATGAGCCTCTGTCTCTGTGCCGGGCTGGCTGCGTGCAGCTCGGCGCAGGTCGCCAAGGAAGAAGCCTCCGAGTTGATGGAGCAGGGGCAGTACGAAGCCGGCCTGGCCCGGATCGAGGAGGGCTTGCGGGAAAACCCTCGCGACACCGAACTGCACATCGCCCTCAACAGCTCCCGTGCCCGGGCGATCACGGCACTGCTGACCCAGGCCGACATGGACCGCACCCAGCGTGATTTCGCGTCGGCCCGCATGGCCTACGGCCGGGTGTTGACCATCGAACCGAACAACCGCCGCGCCCAGGACGCCATGCGCCAACTCGAACACATGCGCAGCCTCGACGAGAAGCTCGAACTGGCCCGCGGCGACCTGCGCCGCGGCGACATCTACGGCGCCGAGCGTCAGGTCAAACAGATTCTCGAACTGGACCCGAACAACGAAGGCGCCCTGGAACTGCAGAGCAATATCCGCCTGGTGCAGAGCCGCAACGTGGTGGCCTATCCGCAATTGCGCACCCGCCTGGACAAACCGGTGACCCTGGAATTTCGCGACGCCAACCTCAAGACCATCTTCGAAGTGCTGTCCCAGGTCGCCGGCTTGAACTTCATCTTCGACAAGGACCTGCGCCCGGACATGAAAGCCACCATCTTCGTGCGTGACGTGCGCATCGAAGACGCCGTGGAACTGCTGCTGCAACAGAACCAGCTGCACCAGAAAGTGGTGAACGAAAACACCCTGCTGATCTACCCGGATTCGCCGCAGAAGCTCAAGGATTACCAGGAACTGGTGATGCGCACCTTCTACCTGACCAGCATCGATGCCAACACCGCGCTGAACATGGTCAAGACCATGCTCAAGACCCGCGACGTGTTCGTCGACGAACGCCTCAATACCCTGACCATGCGCGACACCGGCGACGCCGTGCGCATGGCGGAAAAACTCCTGCAATCCCAGGATCAGTCCAACCCCGAAGTGGTGCTGGAAGTGGAAGTGATGGAAGTCGCCACCCAGCGCATCCTCGACCTTGGCCTGCAATGGCCGAACACCTTCGGCGTGGTCAACAGCGATGGCTCGGCGGTGACCCTGCTCGATCAGCTCAAAGGCATCAACTCCAGCCGGATCACCATCCAGCCGTCGCCACAGGCCAAGATCAACGCCCAGGACAAGGACATCAACACCCTGGCCAGCCCGGTCATCCGCGTCAGCAACCGCGAGCAGGCGCGCATCCACATCGGCCAGCGCGTGCCGATCATCAGCGCCACGTCGGTGCCGTCGACCCAGGGACCGGTGATCACCGAAAGCGTGACTTACCTCGATGTCGGTCTGAAACTGGAAGTGCAGCCCACCGTGCACCTGAACAACGAAGTGGCGATCAAGGTGGCCCTGGAAGTGAGTAACGCCACGCCCCTGGAGCCGACCCGCCAGGGCACGATTCCGGTCCAGGTCGATACCCGCAACGCGCAGACCACCCTGCGCCTGCATGACGGCGAAACCCAGATCCTCGCCGGCCTGATGCGCAACGACCATGGCAGCACCGGCAACAAGATTCCCGGCCTTGGCGACATTCCTGGCCTGGGTCGCCTGTTCGGCAGCAACAAGGACGACGTCAGCAAATCCGAGCTGGTGCTGTCGATCACCCCGCGGATCGTGCGCAACCTGCCGTACCAGAGCCCGTCGGACATGGAGTTCACCACCGGCACCGAAACCAGCATGCACATCCAGGCGCCGGATCGTTCGAAGGTCGAAGTCGAAGAGGTCAAGACCAATGGCATGAGCGCACCGATCGCGACCACCGTTACCGTCGGGAAGCCTTGATCATGAACGCCTCGCAACGCGGTTTTACCCTGATCGAAGTCGTGGTGACGCTGTCGTTGATCGGCCTGCTTGCCGGCATGGCCGCGCCGCTGACGGAGACCGTGGTGCGCCGGGGCAAAGAGCAGGAACTGCGCACCGCGCTGTACCAGATCCGCGATGCCATCGACGCCTACAAGCGCGCGTTCGACGCCGGTTACATCGAGAAGTCGCTCAACAGCAGCGGCTACCCGCCGAACCTGCAGGTGCTGGTGGAAGGCGTGCGCGATGTGCGCAGCGCCAAGGGTGCCAAGTTCTACTTCCTGCGGCGCGTGCCCCATGACCCGCTGGCACCGGTCAAGCGCGACGACGAAGGTGGCTGGGGCGTGCGCTCCTACGACAGTACGGCTCAGAACCCGCGGGAGGGCGAGGACGTCTTTGACGTTTACTCCAAGGCCCGCGGCAAAGGGCTCAACGGCATCGCCTACCGGGAGTGGTGAGCATATGCGTCGGGAAAAAGGTTTTACCCTGCTGGAACTGATGGTGGTCATGGCAATCATCGCGACCCTGATGACCATCGCCTTGCCACGCTATTTCAACAGCCTGGAGGCCTCCAGGGAGACCACCCTGCGCCAGAGCCTGTCGGCGATGCGCGAAGCCCTGGATCACTACTACGGTGACACCGGACGTTATCCCGACTCCCTCGAACAGCTGGTTGAACAGCGTTACCTGCGCAATCCGCCGATGGACCCGATCACCGAACGCAAGGACGCCTGGGTCATGGTTGCACCGCCTGATGGCGTGGCCGGCGGTGTCGCCGATATCAAGAGTGGTGCCACAGGGAGGGCCCGTGATGGCAGCCTTTATTCCGAGTGGTAAGCCTGCGGGGCAAGACGGCTTCACCTACCTGGGTGTGCTGTTCCTGATCATGGTGATGGGCATGGGCCTGGCCAGTGCCGGCGAGCTGTGGTCCACCGCCTCGCGCCGCGACCGTGAACGCCAGTTGCTGTGGGTTGGCACCCAGTACGCCCAGGCACTGCGCAGCTATTACCGCAGTTCGCCAGGCCTGGCCCAGTACCCCAGGGAACTCGCCGACCTGGTGCAGGACGAGCGTTTTCCCGGCGCCAAGCACCATATCCGCCAGCTGTACCCGGACCCGATTGGCGGCGGCGAATGGTTCCTGATGCGCGGCTTCGACGGACGCATTACCGGCATCAGCAGCCCGTCCACGGACAAGCCCCTGAAGCAGGCGGATTTTCCCAGCCAGTGGTCGGACTTCAACGGCATGGCCAGCTACAAGGACTGGCAGTTCGTGGCCGAGAAAGCCTTCCTCGACGGCGCCTCGGGCCCGGCCAAAGGCCAGTCCGCAGCGTCCCGGGCGGTGCAGCCATGAAGCGCTTCTGCCTGGCCTTGATCCTGGTGTTGAGCACCTCTGTGACCTGGGCCGGTGAAGAGGACGAAATGCTCGGCTTTATCGTCGACGACACGATCTCGCACATCGGCCACGAATTTTATTACTCGTTCAGTGAACGCCTGCGCGCCACCAGTCCGATGGATTTCAACCTGGTGGTACGCGAACGACCTTCGGCTCGCTGGGGCAGCCTGGTGACCGTGGAATTTCAACAACGACTGGTTTACCGGCGCTTCCTGCCGCCGAACACCGTGGAGCTCAAGGACGAGGCCTATGCCGCCGCCGACTGGGTACGCGGGCAGATTGTCCAGCGCAAGCTGGAAGCCTTGTTGCAGGACACCACGGACCTTGAGAGGGACGAACTATGAAAGCGAAAACGTTTTTGCAGCGCGCCGGTGGATGCTTGCTCGGCCTGGGCGCCTGCGCCCTGGCCCAGGGCACGGAACTGGTCTACACGCCCGTCAACCCATCGTTCGGCGGCAACCCGTTGAACGGCACCTGGCTGCTCAACAACGCCCAGGCGCAGAACGACTACGACGATCCCGACTTGAAGGATCGCACCTCGGTGGCCGGGACCTCGGCCCTGGAGCGCTTCAGCGCCCAGTTGCAATCGCGTTTGCTCGGGCAACTGCTGGACAACATCTCCACCGGCAACACGGGGAGCCTGTCCACGGAAGCTTTCATCGTCGACGTGGTCGACGACTCCGGTGCGCTGACGATCAACGTCACCGACCGGGCCACGGGCGAAGTTTCGGAAATCCAGGTGAATGGCCTGGCCCCTTGAGGGGATGCGGGTTTATGGGGAGTTAAGGACATGAAAAAAATAATTGCGCTGGGGCTGATGTTGGCGGCATTACAGGGGTGCAGTCTGCGCGAGCCGATGCCGGCCGAACAGGACTCGCAAACCCCGACCCTGACCCCAAGGGCCTCGACTTATTATGACTTGATCAACATGCCACGACCCAAGGGCCGCTTGATGGCGGTGGTCTACGGCTTCCGCGACCAGACCGGGCAATACAAGCCAACCCCGGCCAGCTCGTTCTCCACCAGCGTCACCCAGGGCGCGGCGAGCATGCTGATGGACGCCTTGCAGGCCAGCGGCTGGTTCGTGGTGCTCGAGCGCGAAGGGCTGCAGAACCTGTTGACCGAACGCAAGATCATCCGCGCCTCGCAAAAGAAACCCAACACCCCGGTGAACATCCAGGCGGAACTGCCACCGCTGCAAGCGGCGAACATGATGCTCGAAGGCGGGATCATCGCCTACGACACCAACGTACGCAGCGGCGGGGAAGGGGCGCGCTACCTGGGCATCGACATAGCCCGTGAGTATCGCGTCGACCAGGTCACGGTGAACCTGCGGGCGGTGGACGTGCGCAGCGGCCAGGTGCTGTCCAACGTCATGACCAGCAAGACCATCTACTCCGTGGCCCGCAGTGCCGGGGTATTCAAGTTCATCGAATTCAAGAAACTGCTCGAGGCCGAGGTGGGCTACACCACCAACGAACCGGCGCAGTTGTGCGTGTTGTCGGCGATCGAGGCGGCGGTGGGGCATATGCTGGCGCAGGGGATCGAGCGGCATTTGTGGCAGGTGGCGGGGGATAACTCCCAACCTGCGCAGAACGAGACGCTGGATCGCTACCTGACGCAGAATCGTGTTGTACCTGAAGGTGAGGGAGAGGACGAGTGAACCGAGGGCGGCCTTGTAGGAGCTGGCTTGTCCGGTCGCCGCATCGCAGCGATGACGGCGTTACAGCCGACCCGTCTCTCGCGGCGGTACCCGATCCCAACTGTGGGAGCGGGCTTGCTCGCGAAGGCGGCCTTATAGCCGACCAATCGTCCGCGGCTGTCCCCGATCTACTGTAGGAGCCGGCTTGCTGCGGGCGGCGTTCCGACGACGGCGTCCTGACCGCCGACCTATTATTTATTGACCGAGTACATATCCATTCCTGATCCCAAGCGAAAGCATTCCCCTGTAGGAGCTGGCTTGCCAGCGAAGAGACCCGAAAGACTCGCACCAGACTCAAGGCCGCCTTCGCCGGCAAGGTATATATCGCGCACGAAACCACGGTAGACACACATTTTTGTAGGAGCTGGCTTGCCAGCGAAGCAGCCCGATAGAGCAGCACCAGACTCAAGGCCGCCTTCGCCGGCAAGGTATATGTCGCGCACGAAACCACGGTAGAGGCCCGTTTTTGTAGGAGCTGGCTTGCCAGCGAAGAGGCCCGAAAGACTCGC
>NZ_JAXDEO010000077.1:0-20975 GCF_035064975.1 Pseudomonas sp. YuFO20 | reverse complement strand
GTGTCACGCCACAAACCCAACATACCCCACAAATCCTGTAGGAGCTGGCTTGCCAGCGAAGACGGCCTCAAGGTCGACCAATCTCTCACGGCTGTAGCCGATCCCCTGTAGCTGGCTTGTCGGGTCGCCGCATCGCAGCGAAGGCGTCCTTGAAGCCGACTAATCCCTCACGGGTGTACCCGGACCTACTGTCCCACCGCAGCAACCCCAGCAGTACATTCAGTGCCACGGATACTTCTTCTCCCACTCCCACGCATGCGCCACGATCTGCTCCAGTGTGGCGTATCGCGGTTGCCAGCCCAGCAAGCTCTTGGCCCGTCGAGCATCCGCCACCAGCCGTGGCGGGTCGCCAGCGCGGCGGGGCGCTTCACTGATGAAGATGTCCCGGCCGGTCACGCGACGCGCCGTGTCGATCACCTGCTGCACCGAGAAACCCTGGCCATTGCCAAGGTTGAAAGCCGTGCTGGCACCCCCCGCCAACAAATAGTCCACCGCCTGCGCGTGAGCGGCCACCAGGTCGACAACGTGGACGTAGTCGCGGATACAGGTGCCGTCCGGCGTGTCGTAGTCAAAGCCAAAGACAGTAATGGTCTTGCGCCGCCCGGAGGCTGCCTGCAGGACCAGCGGCAGCAGGTGGGTCTCAGGTTCGTGGCGTTCGCCCAACTGCCCCTCAGGGTCTGCGCCGGCCGCGTTGAAGTAGCGCAGGCAAACCGACCTGAGCCCGTAGGCGCGGTCGAAGTCTTCCAGTACCTGCTCCACCATCCACTTGCTGCGGCCATAGGGGTTGATCGCGGCCTTGGGGTGCGCTTCATCGATTGGCACATACGCCGGGTCGCCATAGACGGCGGCGGTGGAGGAGAAGATGAAGTGCTTGACCTCGGCGCGAACCATCGCCTTGAGCAACGTCAGGGTCGCCGCCAGGTTGTTCTGGTAATACTTGGCCGGCTCCGTGACGGACTCACCCACCTGGATGAAGGAGGCGAAGTGGAACACCGCATCGAAGCGGTAGGTGCCGAACAGCGTGTCCAGGGCCTGGGCGTCGGCGATGTCGAGTTCGACCAGTGTCCCGCCCAGCACCGCGCTGCGGTAGCCCGTGGAAAAGTTGTCCGCCACCACCAGTTCGTGTCCCGCGCCAAGGAGCTGCTTGACCATGTGCGAACCGATGTAGCCTGCGCCGCCTATCACCAGGAATTTCATGCCGCTCTCCTTGATATCGATGCGGTGTCAGCGCGAGGCGGCCGACCCGTCCTTTAAAAGACCTTTGCTGTCACTTGAGACTGTCACTCGCTTGCGATGCTCGCTTGCGATGCTTTTTTCAGGAACAACCAATTGGACGCCTGCAGGCCGTCGAATTTGATCGTGTAGCGCCCATCCTGGTAAGTGGCCGGCAGTTTCCCAGGTCGTCCTCCGGGGCCGCCCTGGGTGTACAGGGTCAATCCCGCCGGGGCCTGGAGGGTCAGGGTGCCCTCCAGAGGCTCCACGTAAAATGGCGTCTTGTCGCCGTCCCTGGGGATGGCCCGGGTGCCCAGGGAAATCAGCAGGTCAGCGGACTTGCCGACGGGCGCGCCGTCCAGGCTTTGCACGACAACGCTGGCGTAGGCGGTCTTGATCTGTACCTGGATATTGCCCAACTTGATCGACTCACCGCCTATCCAGCCGGTGGCCGCCTGGGTGCGGGGCGTATCGATGGTGTAGATGCCTTGTTTCCAGTTGCGCTTGAGCTCACCGGTGTCCGTGGTGGACTCGGTGGCCGAGGCGTCCAGTAGCGACTTTGCCGGGTCATGAAACACCTGGGCGTTACTGGCGATGACGCCCGGTTGCAACCAGGGCAGTTGCGGCGTCCGGGGCATGGCGATCTGCAGTTTTCCTTTCTCCATGGCGGTGCGCAGCAGGGCCGAGTTGGCCGGTGTAATGCTCTGGTTGAACAGGGTCTCTGGCGTCGGCGCGAAGACATAGGTGGTCCTGGCTTCGTGAACGTCGGCGCGACGATAAAGCAAGGCGGCGGCGGGCAGGGTGGCCAGCATGGCCGGGTCGTTATAGGCGTGCCAGTTGCCCGCCGACATCCCTTGCTCGGAGAGCCCTTCCTGGCTATAGGCATATTGCATCAGCGCGTCCCAGCCCTGATGGCTGGCCGTGCCGGCCACATAGAGTGGCAGCGAGTGACGGTCGGCGATCGGGAAGGGCTCGTTGTTCCACTCAGTGACGGTCAGGGGTTTGCCGACGACCTGGCCGGCGCCAATCCAGTCCACCAGGCTGGCGCTGGTCAGCGGGTTTTTCTCCAGCGACCCCGGGCCACCGTAGATATGCACGTCGACCACGTCTCCGGCGGTCAGGGCCGGCAGGGCGCTGAGGCCGTTGCCGCCCCAGCTGCTGGTGGTGGCAATCGGCACTTTCACGCCGGTCTCGCGCAGGGAAGCGATCATGTCGACGTTGAAGCGCCGTTCCAGGTCATTGAGGAATAGCTTGGCGGGGCCAGGCTCCCAGGATCGCCAGGTCTGGTCTTGCGACAGGTCGTGCTGTTTGGCAAAGGCCTTGGCCGCGTTCATGTACAGCTCGGTGTGCCGGGGTACTGATTTGTCGGGCAACAGGGCGTTGCCATAGTGTTGGGTGATGTCGTTTTCGTTGGTGATCAGCACCGCGGCAATCGCCGGATCGTCCTTGTAGGCAAGGCCGGTATAGCTGTTGACGTGGCTCAGGTAATCCCTGGCAAAGCGTTTCATGGCCTGCTGGATTGTGACGTTTACGTAGGCGTAGCCCTTGAGGTCGGCGATGCCATACTGGCTCTTCGGCAATTCATCGAAGCCAAAGATGTTGTCGTTCGCCCAGAGGGCTCGTTCGACGTGCATGTCGAGCCAGACATAGATGCCCTCGTCCTTCAGGCTCTTGATCCACAAATCGAGCTTCTTCAGCGATTCTTCGTTCAGGTGCTGGGTATCGTGCACGACCCTGCCGTCACCGAAGATGTTGGGCAAGACCCACGGCGAGTCATGGTGGTGCAGTCGCACCAGGTTGAACCCCAGGGCCGAGAGGCGCTTGGCCTGCAGCTTGATCGCATCGTCCGGCGTGCGAAACAGCGTATAGGCCGAGAGGTTGGTGCCCCAGAAGCGCGCCGGGGTGTTGTCGGCAAACAGCAGTTGCTCGCCGACCGCCTTGACGAAGCCACGCTTGCCCGCAGGCTTTTCCTGGGCATTGAGAAAGGACAGGTCGACCGGCGCGGTCTTCCAGTCCAGCCTGTCGCTCGGCCAGCTCTTCGGGTCCGCGACGCCGAAGCGCTCGGCGGCGGTTGGCCCCAGCGCCACATCGCCGGACACGCTAAAGGTGGCCTTGACGGTTTTTCGACCGGGCTTGATCCGGTCCTTGTAGAAGAACGCCCGCACCTGGGACTTATCACCCGGTTCGAAATACACACTCTCCAGCGCGGGCTCAAAAAGCATCTCCATGCGCCGCCCCTGGGCATTGCCCCAGGACCAGCCACGGTTGCCGGGCAGCAACACCGGCACGCCCATTTCTTCGGCCAGGGCCGGGTCGAAATTGAAGACGATGCCGCCGCCCATCACGTTCGACTTCATGCTGCGGGCATTGAGGACCAGGTCCATGCTCAACGTCTGCTGGTCTTCCTTGCGAATCTGCCCGGTCGCGTCGAAATCCAGCCTTTGGCTCTTGCCTTCCATGGCGTAGACATAGGGCGAGATCACCTTGAGCGAGGGGGTAAAGTCCGCCCAGTCCCAGTTGCTTCCCCAAAACACGAATTGAGAGGCCATGGCAGGGCTGCCGCCGCGCGTGACCTGGGGCAGGCCACTGCGTTCATCGACGCTGACGACCCACTCCGCCGCCCGGGTGCCGGACGGCCAGATGACAAGAAACAGGAGAAAGACTGATAGCAGAGGCATGCGGTGAACAAAACACGTCATGAGCGTTACCAGGTCTGTTGAAGGGCACTCTTGCTGCTTGCAGTCTCCGCGCGCTTGAGCCTGCGCGCCATCTGAGCATAGGACACGCCCAGTCCGGCCACCGACCAATACACCACGGGGATGACCGTGATGCTACTGACGGTGATGATGGTTATCAGAATCCCGGCCAGGGTCGCCAGCAGCGCCCGTCCCAATCGTCGCGACTCATCATCCTTGTTGGGGTACGAACGCATCGCCTTGCGGATGCCGAGCACAATGGTGGCGAAAAACGCCACGAAGAGCGTGAGCCCGATCAAGCCCATTTGCAGGGCGATGCCGATATAGGTGTTGACGATGTCGATGATGCCCTGGCCCTGGATCAGTGACTGCATTTCCGGAGTGCTGCGGTAATCGAAGGACCCCAGCCATGGATTCCGCTGGATGACGATCACCGAGTTATCGATCAGCCGCTGACGGTAAGTGATGTTCTCGGCTTCTACCGAGCCGATGAAGGGCAGCAGATCAATGATTTTTTGTCCGCCAGGCACAATGGCCAGCAGCGGCAGGGCGAGTACGGCGGCGACTCCGAGCAGCATCAGGCGCCTGACCGCATAACGGCCGGTGCCGATGAACATGATGATCATGACCGCGGCACCGATCCACGGGCCGCGCGACAGGGGCGCGAACAAGCCCCCGGCGAGCAGGAGGGCGCCGAGCCGTCGTTGCAGTTTGCTGCGCACGCCCTCCTGCAGGAACAGGTAAAAGCCGATGGCCACGGCAATCACATAGCCCAGCGCAATGGCCTGGCCCGTGGTGACGCTGGCGCGCAGCGAGCCGCCACGGCTGAGATAGGTGGAGATTTCCCATTGCACGCCCATGGCGTAGGTCAGCGCGTTGTAAAGCAGCCAGCGGCGGGAAAATTCGAACAGACCGATCAGCGACAGCACCATGGCAGCGAGTAAAAAGCCCAGCATTACGTCCTTGAAGTCGCTGACATTCTTCACGGCTCGACTGGCCACGTAGTAAGGCAGGAAAACGTCGAGGAACAGATAGAGCGATTGGCGCAGGGTGTCTGTGGGCGTGGTCTGGCGCAGGAAAAGAGCGGACGTCAGGAGCAGATAGGCCAACAGGAGCTTGTCCGGCCAGGTGCGCCCGAAGGGCAGGGTGTCTGGTCGCCTGCGCAACGCCAGGAAAGCCGGGAGCAGTATGCACAGTGACAGTAGCCGTACATGGTTCAGGTCAAACAGATAGTTGATCAGGCCGAAGCCGGGGACCTGCGCCGAGGCGGGTGGAATGAGAAACAACAGCAGGAAAAATAACGCCATGGGGTTGCGTTCGCGCTGTCGCGACACCGTCAGGATGATGGCGGTAACGCCCGCATACACCCAGAAACTGTGGGAAAAAAAGGCCACCAGCGTCAAGGCAAACCAGAGGTTGCGCCGCCGCGTGAAATCACTGTGAGGGATCAGGTCTGCCGCCGGTCGCCGTGCAAAAGCGAAGACGATACCGGCAAGGACCAGGATGACGACTAACGCGCGAAAGTGCTCAGGCATGGGCTACCGATTTATTTGATGAGTGAGCGATGGCTAATGGCTAGTGCTTTGCCTAATAGCGACTATAGTACCTTTCGAGTCATCCAATACCGGGGATTGATGTTATGCCTTCAGTTCACATATCGCCATCGTTTGGCCTTCGTCGTAAAGCGATATCTGCTGGGGCATGGAACCTCGGGGCGCTGGTCACCTCGCAAGCGATTCGCCTGGGTGGCAACCTGGTGATGACCCGTCTGCTGATGCCGGAAATGTTCGGCATCATCGCCATCGCCACCACCGTCTTGTTCGTCCTGCACCTGCTGTCCGACGTGGGGTTGCGGCAGAACATCCTGCAGAGCACGCGGGGCGATGACCCGGAGTTTCTCAATACCCTGTGGACCGTGCAGATCGTGCGCGGCTTTGTGCTGTTCGCCTTGACGCTGCTTCTCGCCGCCGCGGCCTGGTATTCGCAAGCCATCGATTTCTGGTCGCACAACTCCACCTATGCCTCACCGCAATTGCCGGCGGTGCTGGCCTGGACCGGCGTTACCGCGATCATCTACGGGTTCCAGTCGACAAAAGTCGACCTGGCCGTTCGCGCTTTCCAGCAAAAGAAAGTGGTGATCGCCGAGTTCGCTTCCCAGGTCGTCGGCTTGCTGGCGATGCTGGTCATCGGTTATTTCACCCATTCCATCTGGTCGCTGGTGGCTGCCGGGCTGATCACCGCGCTGGTCAGCACGCTGCTTGGGCACTACTGGTTCGAGGGGCCGTCCAACAGCCTGCGCTGGGAACGCGCAGCGCTCGACGAACTGGTGGTCTTCGGTCGCTGGATCCTGTTGTCTTCGGCCGTGGGCGTACTGTCCATGCAGGGCGACCGGATCATTTTCGGCGGCAGCATGACAGTCACCGAAATGGGCGTGTATTCCATTGCCGTACTGATCCTCGGCGCGGTCCAGACCGGTGTACTGAAAGTGGTCGGGGCCGTGGCCCTGCCGGCCTTCGGTGAGGCCGCGAGAACCAATGACTTCGATCGTCTGCGCCGGTTGTATTTCAAATTCAAGATGCTGGTCGACGTTGCGCTGCTGTTTCTGTGCGGGCTGTTCTGGGTCACCAGTCCATTGATCATCAGCATTTTGTACGATGAGCGTTATCACGATGCCGGCAAGATGATGGCCATTCTGTCGACGTCGTTTTTCATGATGCGCTACATCGTGGCCAACCAGATCTGGATCGCCCTGGGGCTCACCAAATACCAGGCCATCGACAACATCATTCGTGTCGTTTCGTTATGGGTGGTGGTGCCGGTATTGCTGGCTATCGGTGGCGTCGAATACGCGATCTGGGGGGTCGCGCTGCATACATTGCCTACCCTGGTGCTGGTTGTGTATGTCAATCGTCGCGTGGGTATCCTCGATATCAAGCGCGAGCTGATGGTGTTGCCTATGCTGGTGGTAGGCGCCTTGTGTGGCGAGTTGGTGCTGGTCGTTTTCCGCTGGCTATTCGGTTGAACCGGTCTGCCGGGAATGTTGAAGCACCCTTGAAATCTGCGATGCAATCTCGATCCCATGGAGCTGTGAGTGATGAGTGAACGCGTGTTGAATAACTCTGCCATCAGTCGCAGAGGACTCATTCGGGCATTTGCCCTGTTAAGCCTGGGGGGGCTGGTAGTGAAATTTTCCGGGTTTGGGGCCCGGTCTCCTGCAGGAAAATCGGAGTTTGTCGTGATCAACGGGTGGGTGTTACCTGCCGCGCATTTCCGGTAACTGCACCTATGATCAAAGACTACCAAACGCAGAAAGACCTGCGCGATCACTATGATTTCTGCATCGTTGGCGCAGGCCCGGCCGGCATCACGCTGGCCTTGCGTTTGGCTGGCAATGGCTGGCGCGTCGTGCTTCTGGAGGGCGGGGGGCGCGAATATGCCCCGTATTCACAAAGCCTCTACAAGACGTCGTCCACGGGGCTTGAGGCCTACACGGAAGAAACCCGCCTGCGCTACCTGGGCGGCACCTCCAACCATTGGGCCGGGCGTTGCCGACCCTTGGTGCCTTCGGACTTTACCCTCGCCCCGCAGGGGACTCTGCCCGGCTGGCCCATCGCGTTTTCCGAGATGGAGCGCAATCTGCCAGCGGCCATGGCCATTCTGGACCTGCCACTGGACTCGGGGTTCAAGACCGTCAACGCGGCCTTCAACAGCGAGGAATTCGAAGCCGACCGTTTCCTGCTCAGCCCGCCGACGCGGTTTGCCCAGAAATATGCCAAGGAACTTGACGAGACCGAGGGCCTGGACGTCTTCATCAACTGCAATTGTGTCGACCTGGATTTCGACAAGGACACTGGCCGTATCGTCGCCGTTGTCGTGTCCGATTACGAACGCAACCAGGAGCGCATCTCGGCCAAGCAATTCATCCTGGCCACCGGCGCGATCGAGAATGCCAGGCAGCTGCTCAACAGCCAGTCATTGGCCGCCGCCGGCGTGGTCACCGAGGATGGCATGGTCGGTCGATGCTTCATGGAACACCTGAACATCGCACTGGGTAACTTCATCCTCAACGACGGTGAAAGCAGGGAATCCAGGCAGTTCTTCACCAAGGATGCCTTTGTGATCGAGCATCATTCCGGCAAAGGCAATGTCACCGCTTCCCTGGTGTCGCACGTGGAAACCTATGGGCGCATGGCGGCCATCAAGGGCTTTTTCGAGAATCTGGCCTGCAAGGCTGGCGTGGCGCACAAGATCGAGTTCATTGCCAAGTTCAACTGTCCCGGTGACGGGGAACTCGCGACGATGATCGAGCAGTTTCCCAACCGCAAGAGTCGCCTCTCATTGACTGAAGAGCGCGATGAACTGGGGATGAGAAAGGTCAACCTCAACTGGGAGCTCGCCCCCGAAGACCGTGAGACCATTAAAAGCATCGGCCTGGAGGTGGCCAAGTGTTTTGCCGAAGAGGGGCTTGGCTATGTCAAGCTGGACGAAGCGGTCTATGACGTTTCCTTGCCGCTGAGGGTCGGGCCGCATGCCCATCACATGGGCACGACCCGGATGGCGACTTCCCCGGAATTCGGGGTGGTTGATCAGAACTGCAAAGTGTTCGGCACCAACAATCTGTACGTCACCGGCAGCAGTGTTTTTGCCACGGCCGGCGCGAGCAATCCAACCATGCCGCTGTTGCAGCTGACGCTGCGGCTGGCGGACTACCTCAACCATCAAATGGGTCCTGCGCAGGGCAGATATTCTTCAGTGGAACAGTCTTAGGGAGAGCAACCAAAGCAGGGTGCCACTACAACAACAACCATGGTGCATCTGGTCTTGGTACCGATGTGAAACGCTGAAATTTGTGAGGCTGACAGGATGATTGGGCTAGCAAAGCGTGCAATACGTTACTACGTAAACAAAACGGGTCGGGGCAAGGGGCTATTCAAGAAGTTTTGCCACCCCACCGGCTATGAATGGGCAGATTACCTGGCGCGCTGGGGAGGCATATATTCGGTCGGCAAGGGCGTGTGGATCAATCCCGGCTGCAACATCCCCGACCCTTCGCTGTTGCGCATTGGCAACAACGTCGGCTTGTCCGATTGCACGATATTCGGGCACGACGGACTCATTGGCGTATTCGAGATCAGCGCGGGTAAACAGCTCGACTCCGTCGGTGCGGTCGATATATTCGACAACTGCTTTATCGGTTATCAGTCCATCATCATGCCGGGTCGCAAAATCGGTCCGAATTCAATCGTCGCCGCCGGTGCCGTCGTCACCCGGGATGTTCCGCCCGGTGTCGTGGTGGGGGGGAACCCGGCGAAGGTGCTCTGCACCGTTGAGGACCTGATCAAGAAAATCGAAGAGCGTTGCGAAGACTATCCGTGGATGGAACTCATCCGCCAGCGCGGCACTCACTTCGACCCGGATTACGAGCCCAAGCTCAAGGCCATGAGAGCGCAGTACTTCTTCGGCGAGAAAGCCAATGAGTAGCGCGCCCCTGGATGTGCTCGTGGTCAACTACAACACGGCGGGCCTGTTGCAGCCGATGTTCAATGCACTGCGCCAGTCCAAGCGTGCCGATCCGGCGCGCTACCTGGTGGTGGACAACGCCTCGGCGGACAATTCGCTGGATTGCCTGGGCGATATTTGCCCAGAGGCCGTGCTGCTGGCCAATAAAGACAATGTCGGTTTTGGCCGGGCCAATAATCAATTGGTCGAACACCTGCAGGGCAAGTACGCGTTGCTGCTCAACACCGACGCATTCGTCTCCGACGACACCTTGGCCAAGACCCTGGAGTACATGGAGGCCCATCCCGATTGCGGAATCCTCGGTGTACGCCTGGTCGGTCGGGATGGAGAAATGCAGCCATCCTGCCGCTATTTTCCGACGCCGCTTAATGTGTTCCTCGTGACGGCCGGGCTCGAACGGTTTTTCCCGTGGGTGAAACTGGTCGACGACCTGGAGTGGGATCATGCCTCGGTGCGCGAGTGTGACTGGGTGCCAGGCTGCTATTACCTGATCCGCCGTGAAGTGATCGACAAGGTCGGCTTGTTCGACCCGCGCTATTTCCTCTACTACGAGGAAGTCGATCACTGCCGGCGCGTCAAGCAGGCGGGGTGGAAGGTGGTCTACTACCCCCACACGACGGTGGTACATATTGGTGGCGAGAGTGCCAAGTCGGTCGACAAGCTGAACATGGACGGTCGCCAGCTGCAGACGCTGCAAATCGAAAGCGAGCTGTTGTACTTCCGCAAGCATCACGGTTTATCGGGGCTGGCGTTTCACATGCTACTGGTCTGCCTGTGTGACCTGATCCTGGGGCTCAAGGCCTTGTTGAAAGGTCGCGGCCGGGCCGCCATCAAGGCCTGTTGGCAACATACACGGGTGACCTGGGCGCTGCTGCGCAAAACCAGACTCGGTAGCCAACCCACACGGTAGGACAGTCCATGTTCGATAACATACGTGCGGACTTGCGAGCATACGAGGGTGACTGGGGCGCCCAGGGTTTCTGGGTGATGCTGGTGTATCGCTTCGGGCGCTGGCGCTATGGTGTGCGCCCGGCGCCGTTGCGCAAATTGCTGTCGTTCATCTACAAAGTGCTCTTCAAGCTGGTGCAGATCGTGACGGGTATCGAGCTGCCGTGTGAAGTGGTGGTCGGGCGCAACTTCGTCATCGATCATTTCGGCGGCATCGTGATCAGTGGTTACGCGCAGTTTGGCGATGACTGCCGGATCCGCAATGGCGTGGTCGTGGGACTGAAGAACGTGAACGAGCCGATTGCTCCGGTGATGGGCAACAACGTCGATATCGGCACCGGCGCCAAGGTGCTGGGCAACATCCGCATTGGCAACAATGTGGTGATCGGTGCCAATGCCGTGGTGTTGACCGACGTACCGGACAACTCGGTGGCCGTCGGTGTGCCGGCGACCATCAAGCAGCGCAAGCTCGTCGATGCCGGGGAATACTCATGACCACGACGACGGGGGTGGGCGTCGTTGTCATCGGTCGCAATGAAGGCCAGCGCCTTGAGCGTTGCCTGGCGTCGCTGGTCGGCGCGGCGCAGCAGATCGTCTATGTCGACTCCGGATCGACCGATGGCTCGGTGCAGATGGCGCAGAGGCTGGGCGTCGAGGTGGTCGAGCTGGACATGAACATTGCCTTCACCGCGGCCCGGGCGCGCAATGAAGGGTTTGCCCGCTTGCAACGCTTGTTGCCGTCGATGCGTCATGTGCAGTTCGTCGATGGCGATTGTGAAGTGGTCGCCAGTTGGTTGCCCCATGCCCAGGCCTTTCTGGATGCGCAGCCCGAGGTGGCGGTGGTGTGCGGGCGGCGCCGCGAACGATTTCCTCAGCGCTCCATTTATAACCTGATGTGCGATCTCGAATGGGATACGCCAACCGGTGCGACCAGCGCCTGTGGTGGCGATGCCCTGATGCGCGCGGACGCCTTCGCCACCGCGGGCGGGTACCGGCCGGACCTGATTGCCGGGGAAGAGCCGGAGCTCTGTGTGCGCCTGCGAGCCAAGGGCTGGAAGGTCTGGCGCCTGCCTGCGGAAATGACCTTGCACGATGCGAGCATGACCCGTTTCGGCCAGTGGTGGCGGCGTACCCTGCGCGGTGGTTATGCCTTTGCCGAGGGCGCGTTTCTACATGGCGGCGCGCCGGAGCGCCATTGGCGCCGCGAGTCGCGCCGTGCCTGGTTCTGGGGCCTGGGCGTGCCGCTGGTTACGCTGATTGCCACGCTGATACTCGGTTGGCCGGGGCTGCTGGTGCTGCTGGTCTATCCCCTGCAGGTCGCGCGTCTGGCCCGGCGCGGCGCAGGCCCGGCGCGGCAAAACTGGCTGCTGGCGTTCTTCCTCGTACTGGGCAAATTTCCCGAGATGGTCGGGCAGGTCAAGTTTCTTTTGAACAGGTTCGGTGCCGGCAAATCCGCGCTGATCGAATACAAGTGAGACTTCGATGGACTATTGGTTGATCGTCAAAAGCGTCTTCTCCGTGCACGCCGGCTATTCCCTGAGGGCATTGAAGAACAAACTCAAGTTCCTGCTGTTGGTGGCCAGGAACCGGACCGAGCTGGACCTGTTTTTCGGGCGCATGTCCAACGCGCTGGGCAGTACCGGTATCGAAAAACTCGGCGGCGATGCCCTGGGTGTCGTGCACTGGCCCTACATCAGCAAAAGCTGGGGCGCCCAGGACAAACTGGGGGTCATGGCCTCGCACTACGAGGTGGTCAGCAAGAGCTGCCCGCAATTGCTGCTGTTCGGTCGCGACGACAGCCTGGTCCTGAGCGATCTGACGGCCTGGTCGCCAGGTTGCACCCTGGTGCTGGACCGCCCGTTCTGGTTCATGCGTGAGGGCGAGCTGGTGCTGAACCTGTTCCAGGGCGATCTGCGCATCGCCTCGATCGCCTTCACCCTGTGTTTAACGGACGATGAGCTGTGCATCTTTATCGGCGCCGTCCAGGGCATCCATAAAGGCATCGAGAGCGACAGGTCGCTGGCCATCTACCGGGATGTCACCAAGGACTTCGAAGGCTTGCGTCCCCGGAGCTTCCTGATTGAAGTGACCAAGTACATTGCCGGCAATATCGGTGTCGGCAAGATCTACGCGGTGGGGGACGTCTATCGTCACCATCGCCACCCTTATTTTGGTGCGCACAAAGCCCAGGAGCTGGCCGCCAATTATGATTCGATCTGGCTCGAACACGGGGCGACCCCCTCGGAGCGCGAAGACTTCTTCGAAATTCCCATGGCCTCGTCCAGAAAGCCGCTGGACACCATTGCTTCAAAAAAACGCGCCATGTATCGCCGGCGCTATGAGCTGCTGGACGATGCCTTTGCCCAGGTCGACAAGGTGCTGACGGGCAGCTACGCAGTGCATTGACGTCACCGGTTACTGGACTACTGTGGGGGGACCTGCAGTAACAAATTCGACGACAAAAGCCGGGTGCCCATGCGTATCGCTTACTTCATCAATCAATACCCGAAGGTCAGCCATAGCTTCATTCGTCGCGAGATCCTGGCGCTGGAACGCCAGGGCTTTGAGGTACAACGCATCGCGCTGCGAGGCTGGGATGCCGAGTTGGTGGACGCCGAGGACGAGTCCGAGCGCAGCAAGACCCAGTATGTGCTGGAGGGCGGCGTCAAGGCACTGTTGAAACCGGCGCTCGAGGTGTTGCGCGCCCAGCCGAAACGGTTTTTTTCGACGTTGTGGCTGGCGTTGCGCATGGGCCAGCGCGCCGATCGATCCTGGCCGTACCATCTGGTCTATTTGCTCGAAGCGTGCCGCGTCCTGGCATGGATGCAGGCATTCGGCGCCCGGCATGTGCACGCCCATTTCGGCACCAACTCGACCGAAGTGGTGATGCTGGCCAACGCCCTTGGCGGGCCGGCGTACAGTTTTACCGTGCATGGCCCGGAAGAGTTCGACAAGCCGCAGTTCATTCATCTGGGCGAGAAAGTCCGGCGCTCGGCGTTTGTCGCGGCCATCAGCGCCTATGGGCGCAGCCAGCTGTATCGTTGGGTCGACCACGCGCACTGGGCTCGGGTCAAGGTCGTGCATTGTGGCCTGGAGCGGGCCTTTCACGACGTGCCGGCGGTGGCGGTGCCGTCCGCGCCGCGGTTGGTCTGCGTGGGGCGCCTGTGTGAACAGAAGGGCCAGTTGTTGTTGCTGGAGGCCGCGCGCCGCTTGGCTGAGCAAGGCGTGGCGTTCGAGCTGGTCCTGGCCGGCGACGGCGAAATGCGTCCGCAGATCGAAGAACTGATCACCCGGCATGGCTTGCAATCCCATGTGCGAATCACCGGCTGGATCAGTAGCGAGCAGGTGCGCACGGAAATTCTCGCCGCGCGGGCCCTGGTGCTGCCGAGCTTCGCCGAAGGCTTGCCGGTGGTCATCATGGAAGCCATGGCGTTGCGCCGCCCGGTACTGACCACCTATGTCGCGGGCATTCCGGAACTGGTACGCCAGGGCGAGAACGGCTGGCTGTTTCCCGCAGGCGCGGTGGACGAGTTGACGGCGGCACTGGCGGACTGCCTCGCGCAACCTGTCGAAGTGTTGCAGCGCATGGGCGAGGCGGCTTACCAGCGCGTGCTCGAACGCCACGATATCGATACCGAAGCGACCAAGTTGGCTCATCTGTTCAAGGCGCAAGCATGATCACATTCCTCAATTGGCTACTGGGCGTACCGCTGGCAATCCTCCTCCTGCCGGTGCTGGTGCTGTTCGTGCAGGTGCTGCTGGCGGGCTTGCCGGTGCGAGGGTCGGCACCGGCGCGACGCCCGCGACCGCGGGTGGCGGTGCTGGTGCCGGCGCACAATGAGTCCTCGATCATCACGGCCACCCTGGATTCCCTGCGCCCGCAACTGCTGGAGGGCGACCGCCTGCTGGTGGTGGCGGACAACTGTTCCGACGACACCGCGGCAACGGCTCGCGCGGCGGGCGCCGAGGTGGTGGAACGCAGCAACGATCAACAGCGTGGCAAGGGCTATGCGCTGGATTTTGGCGCGCGTCATCTGGCCAGCGATGCGCCGGACGTCTTGATCATTGTCGATGCCGATTGCCAGGTCAGCGAGGGCTTCATCGAGCGCCTGGCCATCCAGTGCATGGACTCAGGAAGGCCAACCCAGGCCCTTGACTTGATGCGTGCGCCGGCGGGTTCCGGGTTGAAGGTGCAGATCGCCGAGTTTGCCTGGTGCGTGAAAAACAAGGCACGCCCGCTGGGCTGGGCCCGGCTGGGATTGCCCTGCCAACTGATGGGCACCGGCATGGCGTTCGTCTGGCGCGACCTGCCCTTGATCACGCTGGCCAGTGGTCACATCGTCGAAGACCTGAAAATGGGCCTGGATTTCTGTCGTGGCGGCAAGCCGCCGTTGTTTTGCCCCGACGCCCTGGTGACCAGCTATTTCCCGCGCAGTGACGAAGGCCTCACGACCCAGCGCACGCGCTGGGAGCACGGCCACCTGGGGGTGATCCTGGGAGACGCGCCAAAATTGCTCGGCGAGTCGATTGCCCGGGGCAACTTCAACCTGCTGGCCATGACCCTGGATCTGCTGGTGCCGCCGCTGGCCTTGCTCACATTGTTGCTGGGCGCGGCGTTTACCTTGTCCTGGCTGGTGTTCTTCCTGTTCGGCGCCTGGCTGCCGGCCTTGATCGCTTCGCTCGGGGTGGCCCTGTTGATGGTGACCATCCTGCTGGCGTGGAGCCGGTTCGGTCGCGACATCATCGCCTTTTCCGCGTTGCTCTATGCGCCGTTCTACGCCCTGAAGAAAATTCCCCTGTACCTGGGCTTCCTGGTTAAACGCCAGGTTGAATGGGTGCGGTCCAAGCGAGACGACTCCTGATGCGCGCTTTGACCTGGCAGCACAACTGGCAAACGATCATCCAGTCACTCAGGGTCATCAGCGACGCCGATGAACAGCAGCGCCTGATCGAGACGTTAACCAGGCCGCAAGCGGCGACGGTGCTGGGGTTCGTCAATGCCCATGCGATGAACCTGATCGCCAGGGACAACGACTACTACCAGGCACTGTCGGCCGCCGACGTGTTGCTGCGCGATGGCTCCGGCATGTCCATCCTGTTTCGCCGAATGGGCCGGGTGCCGGGGCTGAACATGAACGGCACGGACTTGATCCCCAAGTTGCTGGCGGCGTACAAGGGACGGCGTGTGGCCTTGTGGGGCACGCAGGAACCTTTCCTGGCCAATGCGGCCAGGCATTGCGAGGCGGCGTGGGCGGTCAATGTGGTGTCTGCCCACCATGGTTTCGCCGAGGTGCAGACCTACCTCGACCTGGCCCGGCAACATCAGCCGGAACTGGTGGTACTGGGCATGGGCATGCCCAAGCAGGAAGTCGTTGCGGCCAGGCTGGCGGCCAGCGGCGTGCCGTGCCTGATCGTGTGTGGCGGGGCGATCCTGGACTTTCTCGGCGGCAAGGTGAGTCGCGCTCCGCAATGGATGCGTGGCCTGGGTTGCGAATGGGTGTTCAGGCTGGCCAGTGAGCCCAGGCGCCTGTTCAGTCGATACGTAGTCGGTAACCCAATGTTCATCTTGAGGACGCTTGCCTGCACGGCACCGACTGGCGGGTAAGTCTGGGGCCAATATATACAGGGTCGGCGCTGCAATATCTTGCAAAACTCTGGCACAGCATCTTTACTGCTCATATACGCGACGACTTGCTGGCGCGGTCGGGACTTGTGTCGTAATTAGTGAAAAAAACGACGAAAGTTTGACGTCAACCGCCACTGGTATCGAAGCCTGGGTTCCAGTGTCTTATTCCTTGATTCGAACTTTCGAATAATCTTTCCTTAATTAATTAGTGTTAATACCAAATGAAAGAATATGTTAAGGCACTGTTGCGTCAATTGATTACGCCGTCGGTACGCTTTGAACTGAGGAAAGCCCATGCCTGGCTGCGCGATATTGCCGGTCGAGCCTGTTTCTGGCGCTGGGAATTTGTCAGGTTCAAGCTGCGCGAAGAGAGCGCTTACGACATTTTCTATGTGGGGCGCAAAGCCCAGCGCGACTTTGTGAAAGTGCTCATGGGCGCTGAACCTCAGGTCGCCAATCAGCAAGTTGAACCGGATAAATCGGGTCGAACGGTATTTGTCAGTGAAATACCGATGCCGGGCGCACTCTGTGTACCGCAGTATCTTAGCGCTGTTGTACCCCTGGGCAGATCGATCGAGGATATAACCGCCAGATACAACTCCGAATTGCGCCGCAATCTTCGCAAGAACCGCCTGCGCTATCGCCTGAAACAGGCGTTGAACGATGACGAAATCGAAAGCGCCGACCAGGGCATGCTGCAACCCTATGCCAGCGCCAGGCATGGCACGTCCGCTTCGCAAATCGAGCAGCAGGAAGTGCGCCGGGTGGCGAAAACCGCCGCCGGGCGCCTGGATCTGGTGCTGCTGGAGGACGAAGTCGTCGCCTGCCACCTTGGCTGCGTGATCACCCGCGCGGGCAAGCGCTACTGGAGCACGATCCGTTTCGGCTACCCGGAAACGGTCTACTCGGATGCGAAGAAGCTGCGCGAGATCAACTCCATCACCACCTTCATGGCGTTGGAATGGGCCTTGGAAAACGGTTTTGATTATTACGATATCGGCACCTGCCTGGCGCGTCCGGACGATGGCTTGCTGGAGTGGAAAAGAAGGCGCGGCGGCGATGTCGATACGCTGAACAACCACGGTTATCTATTTGTCCGATTGCCCAAGGTAGGCGTCGCGCAATTTCTCTGGGAAACCCCTCTGTTTGCCGTAGAGGGTAAAAAACTGACCTTGCATCTGGGTTTGCCGGATGGGCCGAGCGATGAGGAAATCGCCGAGCGTTATCGTGAAATGGGTTTTGGTGGGCTCTCCAGGGTCTATCTGCATTGCGCCAAGGCGCCACCGGAAAAACTGCTCGAGACCCTACGCGGTCGCTACAGTCATCTGAAATCGCCCCCTGCCATGGAAAGCCTGATGTGCAACTGAACCTGACGTCGAGCAAGCGATGACAAGCGTTATTGGTAGTTAAACGTATTCAGAGTGGTAATCCTTATGTCGCAATCGAACCTGTTGGTGAGCGGCGCTGGGGCGAAATGGAGTTTTGCTGCGTACAAACACATGTTCAAAGAGAAACTTGCCAGGAAACCGCCGCTGGATCTGCAAAGTGTCGCGGTGAAAACCTGGGAAATGGCCCCAGCGGATGCATCGGTCGCGCCGCCTGCGTTTTACCTGCCCAACCAGCTTGAGCGGGTGACAGGATGGCAGTTTTATCCCTTCGAGCATCCCCGTCGCACCATGGAGGGCAACGGTCTTGTCCAGCACGGCCCGACACGCGCGTTTCTTCTCAAGGACGCCTGGTTGATCGACGGCGCGCTGTACAAAGGTGATGCCAAAACCTGGTTATCGCCCAGGTCCGGGTGGTTGCCGAAGGTTCGCATAGAAAACGAAATCGATCGCGGGGCGATGTATTGCACCGTGGGTGGGAACAAGTGGTTTGGCTCGTGGATGGTGGATGACTGTATCACCTATCCAATGGCCGCCCAGGAGGGCATCCCGGTCACCACGTCGCTCGCTGAAACCTCCATTTCCGCCGCCAGGCACGGGATACTTCACGCGCCGGGTTATGAAGACTGGCTGGGGATGAATCCGGTTCGTGTGCGCAATGCGTTTTTTCGCGAGCTGGTGATCTTTGACGACATCAGTCACAACCGTCATAAGCACCTGCGATTTCGCGCAATGTCTGAAAAGTTGCTGTCCCATGTCGATGCCAGTTCTCACCCAGGCGTGTTCGTCCTGCGGGGCAACAAGGGCGAGTTGCGTTTGTTGCGCAATGAACTGGAGCTGGCCGAACGTCTGCGTGAGCGCCGGGGGTTTCGCATCATTGACCCGTCCAAGTGCGATGTACCGACCATCGTCGCGGCCTGTGCCGGGGCCAGGACAGTGATCGGCATCGAAGGCAGTCAGCTCATACATGGCGTCAATCTACTGCAGCCCGGCGGTTCGCTGCTGATCCTGCAACCGCCTGATCGTTTCGTCTGCTTCTTCAAGTACCTGACGGATCGCGATCAGCAGAACTTCGGTTTTGTGGTGGGTACCCCGGACGGCGAAGGTTTCCGCATCGACCCCGACGAGGTTGAGCGCACGCTCGATCTGTTCCCGGCCTGAACCCCTGTCTCGTTTGTAACCCGGTAGCGCTGATAACCAGCGCTACTCGAGGTTATGCATCCATGACGCAACTAGTAGGCATGCTTGCCCGAGAAGGCGGTCACCGTGCGGGCAAGAATGACGAAGTCGAGCCACAGCGACCAGTTGTTGATGTATTCGATGTCAGAATCGACCCGACGGATCATCTGCTCGATATCCTTGGTTTCACCCCGGTAGCCGCGCACCTGGGCCAGGCCGGTGATGCCGGGCTTGATGTTGTGGCGCGCAAAGTAGTCGGCGATGTCGGGTGAATATTGCGCATCGTGCTGGATGGCATGGGGACGAGGCCCGACCAGGGACATTTCGCCCATCAGCACATTGAACAGCTGCGGCAGTTCGTCCAGGCTGGTCTTGCGAATGAAGGCGCCGACCCGGGTCATGCGCGGATCGTTCTTTTGCGCTTGCTTGACCACGCCGTCTTCAGGCTGGTGGACCTTCATGCTGCGAAACTTCCAGATGCGAAAGGGCCCGCCACTCCAGCCCATCCGTTGCTGGCGGAAGAACACCGGCCCCGGGCTGTCGAGCTTGATCGCAATGGCGACGATGGCCAGCACCGGCGCGGCAAACAGCAGGATGAGAAAGGCCAGCACGCGGTCTTCCAGGTTCTTGAGCAGCAGCCGCATGCCCATCAGTGGCGTTTCGGACAAGGTCAGCACGGGAATGCCGGCAATCTCGCGAACGCTGTGATTGATCAGGCGCAGGGAAAAGATGTCCGGCACCCAGTTGACCGAGATGTGCTTGTCGAACAACTTCAGATACACATCCTTGATCACCTGCGAACCGTCCAGTGGCGTGACGAAGTAGACGGTGCGAATGGAATGTTGCGCGACCAGGTCATCAAGGTCGGACAAATTGCCCAGTATCGCCAGGCGGTTGGGGTTCTCCGAGCCATCCTTGCCATGGTCATCGGCCGCTCCGATCAGTACGGAGCCGACGACCCGTTCACCCAGCCAGGGATTGTTACTGATTTTCTGGTGGAGGAAGTCGGCCAGTTCTCCCGAGCCAATGATCAGCGCGTTGTCCCGTTGGGTGGGATGCGCCAGGAACTTCTTTTGCAGTTCACGCGTCCCGAGGTGCAACAGCAGTTGGGCAAAATAACCGATGACGAACAACTCACCGACCAATAGTCGTGAGTAGGTTTCGCTTTGTTTCGTAAGAAAGGCCATGGCGACGAGAAAACAAAAGGCGGCGGTCCATGCCTTGAACAGTTTGAAGGCCTTGACGGCGAACCCGACGTTGCTTCGATAGATGGCGTAGTGGTCGTACACGACGGCCAACGCCCCCAGCAACAGCAGGACCATGATCACATAGGCCTGGGTGATGTAGCCGATGTGATAATCAATCAGGTACCACGCGACACCGGTGACAGCCAGGCTATCGAGGCCGGCCTGGATAAAGATACTGGTGCTGCTTCTTCGCTGGAGTACGGAACGGCTACTGCTCGGCTCAAAAATCATGATCAGATCCCATTTTTGCTACCCCCTCGCGCCCAACAGGAACGCGATCCAGGTCAAAACTACCCTCGTTTCAGAGCTTTAGCCTCAGCGGCAAGCTACTTATAGTCGAGAAATCCACCCTCCACCGAAAATCCCGAGGCAGGGGAGAATGCGGGTCCCGTGCTATCACTTTAGCAGCACTGTGGATTCATTCACGTTATGGACGAAGTTTAGTCGGGAGCAGTGATGCAGGCGCCGGCTGGCCTGCTTTTCGGGTATCTGGACGACCATCGGTCGCAAGGGGATTATTCGGGCAGGCGCGAAGGCCTGGGCCCCGGTTGTGTCAATGCGTTCGCTGCTGTCAGTTGTTCATCCCGTCTTCGATGGCGATGCCTTGAGCGCGCATCCTGTCGATCAGTTCGGCGCGGGTGCCCGGCAGATTGAGCATGGTCTTGGCGCGCAGCGCCGCCACTTCGTCGGCGCTGTAGGGCTGGTAGTCGGCGGGTCTGCTTTTGCCGGCCATGCCATCCTCGCGCATCAGCCAGTTGAGCAGGTCAGCCAGTTGCGCGTTGTTCAACGCCGATTGCGACATGCCCGGCACACGCACCAGGAATTCACGGCCGCCCGGGACTTTCAGGAAGTTGCCGACAAACCCGGTCATTCTCGGCGTGTCATTGGCCGCCGAGCCCATGCCGTTGCCCAGGTGGCAACCGGCGCATTGCAGCTGGTAGTTCACGCCCACGCTGTAGCCGGCTTCGGCGATGGGCTTTTGCAGTTCTTCGTTGCCGGGGGCGTGACGCTGCGTCGGGTCCGGGATGGCCCGGGCATGGACTAGCGGGGCGCTGAGGGCGCAGACGAGACCGAGGACCAGCAACTTGCGCATAGATGTCTCCTTTTGTAGGAGCCCGGCTTGCCGGCGAAGGCGTCCTTATAAACGCCTTCGCCGGCAAGC
>NZ_JAXDEO010000076.1:0-21075 GCF_035064975.1 Pseudomonas sp. YuFO20 | reverse complement strand
ATCGATTCAGTGCCTGCTCCAGCCCTTCGCGACATTCAGCGACCATGCGTGTCACCAGTTCGGCGCAGGTCGGGATGTCGTCGACCAGGCCGATGACCTCGCTAAATACAAATCCGTCCCCTTTTTCCCCGGCGGAAATCACGGCGAACCGGGTGCTGGATCAGATTGAAAGCACGATTGCCCACGGACTTGTGGGAGCGAGCCTGCTCGCGAAGAACGTCCAGGCAGCGCGATCATCCAGACAGCCCGCGTTATCGTTGACGACCATCGCGAGCAAGCTTGCTCCTACAGGAGCAGGCTCGCACACAGTTTTTTGTGTGCACCGCATGACTCGGCACTATCATCGGTCGAATCGATTCAGTGCCTGCTCCAGCCCTTCGCGACATTCAGCGACCATGCGTGTCACCAGTTCGGCGCAGGTCGGGATGTCGTCGACCAGGCCGATGACCTGGCTGGCACAGACGAGACCTGCCGTGATGTCACCCGACTCCAGGCCTGTAAGGCCGCGTTCGCCCGACAACAGGTGCTTCAAGTCGTCATAGGTGGCGCCACCCGGACGCTGCTCAAGGGCGACAATTGCTTGCGAGACGTCATTGGTAAAGAACCGCGCAGTTCGCTTGAGGGTTCTCTTGATCAAGGTGGTATCGCGCTCCGTCGCTGCCAGCAAGGCTGCCTTGATATCGTCGTGGATGGCGGATTCCCGGGTCAGCATGAAGCGCGTGCCCATGTTCACGCCGTCGGCACCCAAGGCCAGTGCGGCGGCCATGCTGCGCCCGTTGGCGATGCCACCGGAGGCGATAAAGGGAATCTTCAGGACCTTGCCCAACGCCGGGATCATGATCAGGGCAGGGACATCGTCCTCACCACAATGCCCACCGGCTTCGAAGCCGTCGATAGAAATGACATCGGCGCCGTAACGCTCCGCCGACAGGGCATGGCGTACCGACGTGCACTTGTGAATGACCTTGATGCCGTGCGCCTTCAACCGGGCAATGACCGGCTGGGGGTTGTTGCCGGCCGTTTCGACGATACGCACATCGCCCTGGATGATCGCGTCGATCCAGCCGTCATAGTTCACGTCATTGGCGGTCAGTGACAGCGTGAGGTTCACGCCGAAGGGTTTGCAGGTCAGTTCACGGGTGCGTTCGATTTCACGGCGCAGGTCGTCCGGTGTGGGCTGTGTGCGCGCCGTCACCATGCCCAGGGCGCCGGCGTTCGATACGGCGGCGGCCAGTTGCGCGCGCCCGACCCACTGCATGCCGCCTTCAATGATCGGATACTGGATGCCCAGCAGTTCGGTAATACGGGTTTTCATGATGGTCATCCAATGAGAAAGGAATGCCCGGTATAGAAAAAAAGTAGGAACAGAAATGTTCGATAGAGGAGGGTGACCGCCCACTACATCGAAGCATTTCTGCTCCTACGAAGCTTGTAAAACGAGAGTCAGGCTTGATGATGGACAATCAGCTCGGCCGATCACACCCCCTGTAACGGGTAGGCCAGGCATCCATCAGGTTCGCCCCGGAAAGTTGGGCGCACGCTTTTCGAAAAAGGCTGCCACCCCTTCTTCCAGCGTTGGCAGATCGAGCAACGGGTGTTGGCATTGGCCTAATGCGCAGGATGATCCGGCCCACCCCACGCGGGTGGGTCGGTGACGGGTGGCCAGGGCTTAACCTGCAAACCTGATTCGAAGCCTCGTGCGCAGTGTGCGGGGCAGTCAGGAGCAAGGGGTTGAGCGTCGTGAGTCGTACCATTTCCACTCTGGCAGGAACCCGCCGCAAACTCGACGGCGGCGTTCTGTTCGGCCATACACCGCGGCAGAAATGGTCGCAATGGATGGCGCCGGACCTGGACAACCGGGTCGACATTGCATCCCGGGCATTGCTGGTGCAGCAGGATAGAAAAAACATCCTCGTGCTGGCCGGCGCCGATGCGTTGCTGGCGCCGATACCCCGTGCCTGCCGCTGCCAGCCAGCCGTTTCGGGGTTGCTGGAAAGCCTGGCGCAGCACGGTTTGGGCGAAGACGATATCGATGCGGTGGTGCTGACCCATCTGCATGCACCGCTGTCCGAGGAACTGCTTGAACGGGTCAGGGAAGGGGAGATGCCACGGCTGCTGTTTCGCAAGGCGCATTACCTGGTGGGCGAACGCCACTGGGTGCGAGCACGCCACCCCCATCCACGTGATCGGGAGCTGTTCATCTCGCCGCTCTTGCATCGCCTGGAAAACAGCGGGCGCCTTATCCTGATCGATGGCCATGGCTGCGACCGCCTCGGAAGCGGGTGGCATTTTCATTTCAGCGACGGCTACACACCTGGGCAACTGTTGCCGGAAATCCTGCTGCCCGGCGGGCCTGTGGTGTTTGTCGGCGACCTGATCCCGGGAACGCACTGGCTGAGCCTGAACGTCAACAGCGCCTATGATCGCAATCCCGAATGCGTGGCCGGGGACAAGGAGCGCCTGCTCGATCATCTGGTGGCGATGCGCGGGCGCCTGTTCTTTTCCGTGGACCCGGACGTCGCCATGGTCAAGGTCATGCGCGACCGGCAATCACGCTATGTTCCATTTGATCCGTACACGTCGCTCCATCGCTTCGACAATTGAGCTTTCGGCTGTCGATTGAGAACCCGGACAGGTTACTCCTCGCAATCCGTCGCCATCGGTGACCTGGTCAGTCTCTGATTTTGTCCAAGGCCGAAACAATGCGCTCAGCCGCATCCTGGTCACCGCGGTGTTTGAGTTCGCTAGCCACTTGGTTCAACTGCTGCGCCGTGAGGCCAACATTCATGCTGATCTTCAGGTGCGACTCCAACTGCGGCGCCAACCCTGGCATCGCGGCAAGTGCCCCAACAGTGGCCAGCTCAC
The DNA here is from genome assembly GCF_035064975.1 of Pseudomonas sp. YuFO20. Lineage (NCBI taxonomy): Bacteria > Pseudomonadati > Pseudomonadota > Gammaproteobacteria > Pseudomonadales > Pseudomonadaceae > Pseudomonas > Pseudomonas sp. YuFO20. Next base: position 18,210 of record NZ_JAXDEO010000076.1, on the reverse strand, counting down.
GAGCAGCCCAATCGAGGTTGTCTCGGGCGAAGATATCCCCGAACAGGTGAACCTTCAGAAACTGGTCAATGGCAGGGGCGAACTCAAACAGCGGCCCTGAGACCGGCGCTCCCACCAGACGGGTTTGATTGTCGGTGCCCAGTTCGAGCAAGGCATGGCCCGACGGCACGGGGCCTGGTTCGCGCCCCGGTTCGTCGTGAACGCCGCGTGCTTCGCGCTCTTGCAACAAACTCATCAGTTGCGAAAGTGCATTGAGGCTGCGCGGGAAACCGGCATACGCATAGAGCTGAACCAGGATTTCCTTGCACTCACTAATCGTTAGGCCGGCATCGAGACCGCGATTGAGCGCGTCGCGCAAACGGGGCATATCGCCGGTCGCCATGCTGGCGCCGATAGAGGCGACAGCCAGTTGTTTTGCAGTCAGGGTTTGTTCAGTCACCATCTTTGTCTCCGAATTGTGTGTGGTACTGGCGAAGCTGTAAGACGAGTTGAAGGTTGACGGGCCGGCGCTATCTGTCGCAGCCGATAGGGCACAGGGCATCCAGGCCGCCAGCCAGAGGCCCTTCCATGCAAGGGAATGATTGCTGAACATGGCCTTGCTCCTTGGATAGGTGGGTTCACCGGGTGTGCGACACCGGCGAACGTGAAGTTAGAAAAGTCAGCAGGGCGGCCAGCATCAGCAGCGCGGCGCTGGCGATAAATGTGCTCTGGTAGCCGAGCGCGTCAAACAGTACGCCGCCGACGGTGGAGCCCACTGCGATAGCCAATTGAACAATCGCCACCATCAGGCCGCCGCCCGCTTCGGCGTGATCCGGCAAGGCGTGCGCAATCCAGCTCCACCAACCCACTGGTGCTGCCGTCGCAATAAAGCCCCAGAGTCCGAGCAATACCGCTACAGCGATAACCCCGGTGCCAGCAGGAATCAGCGCCAGCGCAATAACCGCCATCAGCAGTGAGATGGTACTCAAGGTGCCGTACAGACTGCGCTTGAGGACTACACCGATCAGCGTTGTGCCGCAAAAGCCAGCGACGCCTATCACCAATAGCAGCAGAGAAAGAGTCGGCACCTTGACCTGGGTGACCGTTTCCAGAAACGGGCGCAGGTAAGTGAACAGCGCAAATTGGCCCATGAAAAACAAGCCAGCGGCGGCCATGCCTAGCGCCACCGTGCGATTTTTCAGCAGTTTGAAAACATTGCCGGTACCCGGCGAACGCTTCTGTGTTGGCATGCTCGGTAAGCTTAGCCACTGCCAAACCAGCGCAATCAACGCCACTGGGACCAGGCACAGGAACGCACCACGCCAACCCACCACCGAGCCCAGATAACTGCCCAGTGGCGCTGCCACCACCGTCGCCAGGGCGTTGCCGCTGTTGAAAACAGCCAGCGCCCTGGGCACCTGTGAAGCAGGTACCAGGCGCATCGCAGTGGCTGCCGACATCGACCAGAATCCGCCAATCACTACGCCGATCAGGGCTCGCCCAGCCATGTAGATCAGGTAGTTTGGAGCAAGCGCCACAACGGTGCCCGATACGGCCATCAAACCGGTCAGGGCCAGCAGCAGGGTCTTTCTGTCCAGGGTGCCGGCGATCCAGCTGATCGACAGGCTGGCCAACACCGCAAACGCGCCCGATATGGCAAGGCCCTGGCCCGCCAGGCCTTGGCTGACCTGCAGGTCGTTTGCCAAGGGTGTCAGCAGGCTGACGGGCATGAACTCCGAGGCGATCAGTGCGAATACGCATAGCGTCATCGCATAAACACCTCCCCAATGACCGGTACGCGTACCTGTCTCGCTCAAGGCGGTGGCGTGCAGTTGGACGTCAGCGGTCATTGCAGGTGTTCCTGAAAGAACCGGGTCAGCTTGGCGAAAGGAATCAGGTCGACGCGGTCGTACAGATCGACATGGCCTGCGTTGGGCACGATGACCAGCTCTTTAGGTTCGCCTGCCAGGCGAAACGCCTCTTCGCTGAACTCGCGGGAGTGGGCGTTTTCACCTGCAATAAACAACATCGGGCGAGGCGAAATGCTCTCGATATCGACGAATGGGTAGAAATTCATGAACTTGGTATTACTGCTCAGCGTCGGGCGGGTGGTCTGTTGCGGCGTGGAACCGGCCGGGGTGAATTCGCCACGCGGGGTGCGGTAGAAGTCAAAGAACTCGCGCTGAACAGGGTGAGTGTCGGCATTGAGCTCCTGCACCGTGCCGCCGGTGAATTCGATCTTGCCACCCATAAATTCCGTATAACGCTGCTCGGCCGCCGCCGCGATGAGCAGCTTGCGCGCCTCAAGGGTTTGCGAATGCTTGAGCCCGTTGCGGTTGGCAGCGCCCATGTCATACATGCTGACAGTGGCGATGGCTTTCATGCGCGGGTCGATCTTGGCGGCACTGATGACAAAGCTGCCGCTGCCACAAATCCCCAGCGCGCCAATGCGCTGGCGGTCGATAAACGGCCGCGTGCCGAGGTAATCCACGGCGGCACTGAAGTCCTCGGCGTGCATGTCTGGCAGTACCGCGTTACGTGGTCGTCCTTCGCTTTCGCCCCAGAACGACAAATCCAGCGCCAGGGTAACGAAGCCTTGTTCCGCCAATTTTTGCGCATAGAGGTTGGAGCTTTGCTCCTTGACCGCGCCCATGGGGTGGCCAACGATAATGGCCGGGCTGCGGGTGGCGCTGTCCAGACCTTTTGGCATGAACAGATTGCCCACGACGTTGAGCTGGTACTGATTTTTGAAGCTGACCTTTTGCACGGTCACCTTGTCACTTTTAAAGAAATTATCTGCACCGTTGGACATATCGGCTCCTAAGGCGGTGAATGAACTGATTAGCAACCCGAGCATTACGAGAAGTCTTTTCATGGGGCATCCTTCTTGAGAGAAAGCTGAAGGCGACGTAGCGCGAGGCTCGTCCCTCTTCATGGCGAGAAGCTGGGATGCGGGGTAGTGTTACGCAATAACCAGATTTTGATTAGCTAATGAATGCTTAATGCGGCTATAACCGTATCTAATCAATCATTCGAGCGTGTCCGCGATGGCCAAACCCAATTTCAATGATTTGCTGGCTTTCGTGACGGTGGCGCGGGTGGGCAGCTTTACCCGCGCGGCGGTACAGCTTGGGGTGACGCAATCGGCAGTGAGTCAGGTGGTTTCCGCATTGGAAGCTCGTTTGAAAATTCGCTTGCTGACCCGCACTACGCGCAGCGTATCGCTGACGGCGGCGGGCGAGCGATTGCTGGAAGCGGTGGGCCGTCGCTTCGATGAAATCGAGGCCGAAGTGCAAGCGTTGACCGAGCTGCGCGATAAACCGGCCGGGACGGTACGCATTACCTGCGGCGACAATGTCATCAAGACAACGCTGTTGCCCAAGTTGACGCCGTTGCTGCAGATGTACCCGGATATCAAGCTGGAATTCGATATCAACTATGGCTTTCGCGATATCGTCGCCGACCGCTTCGATGCCGGCGTGCGCTTCAGCGATACGGTGGCCCAGGACATGATCGCCGTGCCCATCGGCCCACCTATACGAATGGCCGTCGTTGCTGCGCCAGGCTATTTTGCGAAAAATCCCGCCCCCGAACACCCTCGCGATCTGGCGGCACACCGCTGTATCGATATCCGCTTTCCCACCTATGACGGCGTGGATGCATGGGAATTCGAACGCCTGGGCAAGAAGGTTAAAGTACGTGTAGACGGCCAGTTGGTATTCAACTCCACCACCCATATCGCCGATGCTGCGGTGGGAGGGCTGGGTATCGCTTATCTGCCCGAAGACGAGTTTGCCCAAGAACTCACCGACGGGCGGCTTATCCGGGTACTGGAGGACTGGTGTGAACCCTTCGGCGGCTTTCATCTGTATTACCCCAGCCGCCGACAACCCTCCCAGGCGTTTTCGCTGGTAGTCGATGCGTTACGGGTTGATCGTTTGCCGCCGACCGGTTGAATCCACTGCCTCTAAAAGTTGATTTTGAAGCCCAGCATCGCGTCATACCCATGACTGTCCCCGTCGAACCCCTGGCGATAACCCGCCGAAGCGGTAAACGTGGTGCGTCGATTGGCCTGGTAGTCGACGCCCAGATTGACTTCACCCCAGGTGCCCTGGATGTCTGACTCGAACGGAACGTAACCCGACTCAGAGGAAAACTCGGTCTTCGGTTGCCCCTTGAACTCATGCCAGACACTGGGACGAACCCATGCGTTGGTACGCCGTTCGCTCTTGTCGACGCCTTCGGTTTCCCAGTCCTTGGCGATGCGCACACCGAGCCGTCCGATCAGTGAGTCCACATCCTTGAACCGAACGTTGGCGCCGACGTCGTCGCTGCTGTCCAGATCGACGTAGCTGTAGATGGCCTGCAACTGCGGTTCGACGTACCAGTCCTTGTCAACCTCGTAGGGGTAGCCGTTTTCCAGCGAGGCGGTATTCGCCTCAATTTCACTCGCCCGCTTACCAGGAGGTCTATCCAATGCTTCAATGGGAGCTCGTGCAGCCAGCGGGAACGTTGCCGCGTGCGGCTCAGGGTAAGCTCTTCGGTGATTTCGGGAGCAAGGCAGGCGAGATGCTGGGTGACTTTTTGTATGGTGAGGTATCAGAGTGAATGAAGTTGCCCCTGGATTGATTGCGTTGCTGATCCTTGCACCCATGATACTGGCTATGGTCGTACAGTGTTACATAGCCCATAAATACACTGAACGTTTTGAGTCGTTTCTTACGAATTGTATCTAATTCTGTGTAAGCAGAAGGAATGTTCCATTCAAGAATTTTCTGCCTCGGGCGCACGGAAGGCCTTGCTGTAGTAGCCGGACTGGTCGAAACAGCAAACGTGCTTCTTGCCGGATGCAAGCATCTCGCAGGCATCACCCATTCGTTTTGCGCGCGTCTTGAGCTGCTTGGCTGAAGTAATCCAGTGTATCCAGTCGACTCGTGCGATGGTCGTCGTATTCTTCCAGACTTCACTAGCCTCGGGATTGGCTGCCAGTGCCTCCTGAAAATCTGCCGGGATGTCAGGCTCGGGTTCCTTCTTCACAGGGGTCAGCTCCAGTGTAACGACATCCCCAACGGCCGCGCCTGTGGCTTCGAGTAATTCTCTACTGACCTGCAGCCAATGGCTCAGCTGACCATCCGGCTCAAGGGTTGCCTGGAAAGGGTGACCATTGATTGTGCCTTCAACGGTCGTCCTTCCTCGCCTCGGAAGTTGTTCACTTGCGTCTCTGGGCAGTACCAGGAACGCCCACGACGCATCATTTTCAGGCTTTGCCGGACGAAGAAGTTTTGCTTCGAATCGGGATTTCACATCGATTGTTGTCATTGCAACTCCTCCAACTAATTCGCCTGGAAAAGGGGATAGATCAATCTAGTCGTATTTTTTCCCTGGCGAACGATTCCTTATCGGTAGATAAATCGTCAGGGCAGGCTCACCGTAATCAGGTAATCCCCGGACCATACCGGCGCACCTGCGCCGTCCACTAATTGGTATTGCTGATCGTAATAGCGACCCTGATCCCTGTCCGCGAGCAGTTTAACCGTGATGTCGGCGGGAGCACTGGTCGGGTCGATGTTACGAACATTGACGACCGGGGTGCGACCTGTAGCGGGGCAGGTTTTCAGATGGAGAGTGGAATCTTTACCCACGCCCGGACTGCAGCCCCGTTCAACGATGCCGCCCTCGAAGCGGATCGAACCTGGGGCAGCAGGCGTGGCCGCCCAACATGTACCGTTCAATGCCAGGAAAATACTGACAGCAACAGGCAGGGACTTGAAGTTCATGGCTCACACTCCTTCGGGTTGTAAGGTCGTCATTGCCGGACAGAACTTAAGGCTTCAGGATAGTGCACATCTTTTTTCCACCGAGCCACTGTTAAGAAATCTCATGCCTGCACACATTCGTCTGGCTGTACCCGCTGATGCGCCGTTGTTGCCCCGCATTGAACGTTCCGCTGCCCAGGCATTCCGCTCGATCGATGGACTGGGTTGGCTTGCGGATGCCGCCACCCTGAGTGTCGAACGCCATCGGCAGTTGATCGCGTTATCGACGTGTTGGGTGGCCGTGGATGCGCAAGGGCAGCCTCAAGGTTTCCTCAGCGCAGAACGCCATGGCAGCGATCTTCATATCGAGGAATTGTCGGTCTGTCAGTCCATGCAGGGCCAGGGTTGGGGGCGAAAACTGGTTGAAACGGCGATGGACCATGCGCGATCGAACCACCTGCGTTGCGTGACGCTGACGACCTTTACCCACGTGCCGTGGAATGCCCCCTTTTACCAGCGTCTTGGGTTCCTGGATAACGCCGGGGCTACTTTGGATGAGCGTTTGGCAGACATCCTGGCACAAGAGTATGCCCACGGTTTTGAACCCGGTATGCGATGCGCCATGTCGTGGCGGGTGGCCCAAACCCGATAGTGTTCAATGGGCGACATTTCAAAGCGAATATCACCTTCCGGTAAATTGGTCACCGGCTGCCAGCGTAGGAGCGAGCTTGCTCGCGAAGGACGTCCAGGCAACGCGATCATCCAGATACCCCGCGTTATCGCTGACGTCCATCGCAAGCAAGCTTGCTCCTACAGGGGAGCACGGCTTGCCCGCGGTGGCGGCCTTGTTCGTCAGCGGCGCCATTTGCGCCACGTCGGCGCGCAAACCGTCGGTGCTATGATCTGGGCATCCATATCTCGCCAAGAGATCCCCCATGGACCGCTTGTCTACCTTGTTGTCCCAGTTCGGCGTGCGTGCAAACCTGTTTTTCAACGGCAAGCTGTGCGGCCTGTCGTCCTACGACGGCGCTGAAGGGCGGGGTTATATCCACCTGCTGCAGGCGGGTAACGTCACCTTGCTGGGCCCCGATCGCAAGGACGTGCCGCTGACCCGGCCCAGCCTGATTTTCCTGCCGCGCCCCAGCCGGCATCAACTGTTTGCCAGTGAGTCCGAGGGCGCTCAACTGTTGTGTGCGTCCATGGCGTTCGAGGGCGGGGTCGATAATCCGTTGTCGGCATCTTTACCCGAGTGCCTGGTGCTGTCCCTGGATGAGCTGCCCATGCTGGCCGACATATTGAAATGGATGTTCGGCGAGGCGGCGGATGTGCATTGTGGCAGGGAGGCCGTGTTGGAGCGTTTGTTCGAACTGCTGATCATCCTGCTGTTTCGGCATCTGCTGGATCACCACCAGTTGCGGACCGGAATGATGGCGGGCCTGGCCGATTCGCGGCTGGCGCGCTCTCTGGTGCAGATTCACAACGCGCCTGAGCGTGCCTGGTCGATTGCGCAATTGGCGAGCGAGTCGAACATGTCCCGCGCGGCCTACGCCGTGCATTTCCGGGAGGTGATCGGGCAGACGCCTGCCGAGTATCTGTTGAGTTGGCGCATCAGCCTGGCGCAGAAACGTCTGCGGGAAGGGCGGTCGATAACGCTGATCGCCGCCGAAGTCGGCTATGAAAGCCCTTCGGCACTGGCTCGCGCGTTTCGACGCAAGACGGGTTACAGCCCGCGGGACTGGATGAAAGATCTGACGGGAGAAGATGATGGGGCAATGGCCTGAAAGCGTCGAACTGCTTCAGGCCATTGCGGGAGGTCGATCATCGGGTTTAACGGCTTTGCAACTTGGTCAGGGAATGGCCGGCGACGAATATCGAAGCGGCAAGCAAGCCAATGTCCTTGAGAAGAAACTGGCCCGGCGCAACCGTGATGGCGGGAAAACCGAGGCCGGGTTCGATCACGCCGGGGGTCGAGAACATGAAGCTCAAGGTGGTGAAGAACAGCCCGGCAGACAGCGCGCCACCGATCAACGACAGCTTGGGCGACAGCAAGCGACCTGCAATCAGGACACCGATCGAGACCTCCAGAACGCCGAGCAGGCTTGCGAAGGTATCGACGTTGAAGATGTCATAGACCCAACCCAGGAAAGGGCTGTTGCTCACCAGCGGAACCAGCCCGACGGCTTCGTAATGGGTGAACTTCATCCCGCCGAACCAGAAGTAAATGACGGCGAGGGCAAAGTAGGCACCGTAGGTACCCACCGCCATGGTTTTGATCCCGAGCGTTGAAGGGATTTGGGCGTTGTGGGTTCTGTTGTTGTCGATGCTTAAGGTTTTCATGATCAAGGCTTCCAGGAGTGTGGTGAGGAACGCTAATCAGCAACCCGGCGCGGTGTGCGTTGGGAGTGGAGCCAGTGTTGCCTTTGCGTGCACACTCGTGGCGTCTGAACGTATTGCGTTCAGTGCAGATCGTCTTGACTCATTGCAGGTCTTGAAAGAGCAGGCGCTGTGAAAGAAAGTCGATGAACTCCCGGATTCGGGCCGGAACATGATCGCCAGCCGCCCTGAACGCGTAAATGCCAGAGGTGCTCGGAGCGGAAAACTCCTGCAGCTCCGGTAAATGGCTTCATCAATCGCCAGCCTGCAACGCACCCTGGAGGGCACCCATGACCATGTCATGCAGCAGCTTGCGGCGTGCTGCCTTGCTTGGCTGAGACTCCCCAACCCAGGACGGCAGTTGGTTGAGCAGGGAAACGATGCCGCTCAAGGTGGCGCGCCGGCTGACGCTCACCGGTATACCGGTGAGCTGCTCTATCGTACCCACCAGGTGTTCCTCGTAGCGCCGACGCAAGGCCAGGATCGAGGCACGCTGTTCGTTGCTCAGACAATGGAGGTCATACTCCGCCAAGCGGAAATGCGCCCCCATACGATCATGCAACAGCAGGTGCGACTCAAGCAGAGCATGCAGTCGTACAGCAGGTGCGGATTTGCGACGGTTCACCAGGCCTGCGCCATGCAGCAACTGTTCGTAGAGTTCCTCGATCAATTCGAACAGCAGGGCCTCCTTGCTATCGATGTGGTTGTAAACGGAGCCGACCTTTATTCCCAGGCAAGCGGCCAGGTCGCGCATGCTGACCCGACTGAAGCCACATCTGGCAAATAGCTCGAGGGCTTTTTGCCGGGTTTGCAGGTAGCGCGAGGGGTGAGTTTGTTCGATGGGCCCTGCCAAAACAGTTGTCGGGCCGGCACGGCGGGCCGTAAACAGCCGGGACGCAGTCATGGAATCGATACCTCCATCGTGGCTCATCGATTTCATATGCGAAACTGACCCAATAACCGATTGAGCTGGTCCGCCATTTGGCCCAATTTCTGGCTGGCCTCGTTGGACTGGTCTGCTGCCAGGGCATTCTCGAGGGCCAGCGAGGTGGCGTGGGTGACATTCTGGTTGATGTCCTCGACCACGTGGGACTGCTCCAGGGTGGCACTGGCAATTGAGGCATTCAGTTCAGTGAGATTGCGCAGTGCGCTAATGACCTGGTGCAGGCTTTCGCCGGTCTCGCGGGCCTGTTCCACGGTTTGCTGAGCGGCCTGGCTGCTGGCATTGATGACGTTCACCGCCGCTTCCGAGTTGCCCTGCAGGCGTTCGATCATGACCTGAATCTGTGCGGTGGACTGCTGGGTGCGCTGGGCCAGCAGGCGCACTTCGTCTGCCACCACGGCGAAGCCACGACCCTGTTCGCCGGCGCGGGCCGCCTCAATGGCGGCATTCAGCGCCAGCAGGTTGGTCTGCTCGGCGATGGCGCGGATCACTTCCAGCACGCTGCCGATCTGGGTGCTTTCCTGGGCCAGGCTCTGAATCACTTCCACAGCCTGGCCGATGGTCTCGGACAACTGGTCGATCTGGCGCAGGCTGCTGTCGATATTGTGCTGGCCCTTGCAGGCCTGCTCATCGGCCCGGCGTACTTCGTTGGCGGCGTGCTCGGCGTTCCTCGCCACTTCCTGCACAGCATGGGAAACCTCGTGAATGGCGGTGGCCACCAGTTCCATTTGCTGTGATTGCTGTTGGCATTGGCGCTGGTTATTGCCGGCAATCTCTGCGAGCGATTGCGAGGCTTGGTCCAGGCCGCCAGCGGTCTGCATGGACTGACCGATCACAGTGCGCAGCTTGCTGGTGAACGCGTTGAAGTGGCCACTCAGCGCGGTCACTTCATCGCGCCAGCGACTGTCCAGGTTGTTGGTCAGGTCGGCTTCGCTGCTGGCGATGTTCTCCATTGCGTTGACCACTTGTGCCAATGGCGAGGCAATGCTGCGGGCAATCAGCAGGATAAGCGCACTGAGCACCAGGGTGATCGTCAGCAGAATGACGAAGGCCTGTATCAGCTGGCGGCGGAACTCGACTTGCACGTCGTCGATGTAGATGCCCGAGCCCACGATCCAGCCCCAAGGCTTGAACAGTTCGACGTAGGAAACCTTCTCCACCGGCGCGTCGGAGCCCGGTTTTGGCCAACGGTAGCGCACCAGGCCGGAGCCGTCGCGTACGGCCACGGTAACCATCTCGTCGAACAGTGCCTTGCCATCAGGGTCGCGAGTGCCGGCCATGCGCTTGCCCTCAAGCTTGCCATTGGGGTGCATGACCAGGCGTGTGTCGAGGTCTTCGATCCAGAAGTAGTCCTCGCGGTCGTAGCGCAGGTCGCGTATGACCGCGCTGGCCTGTTGTTGCGCCTGCTCACGAGTGAGGCCGTGGCCTTCCAGGCTCTGGAAATGGCGCAGGATGCCGCTGGCGGTCTCGACCACATGACGGGTTTTCAGCGCCTTGGCCGCATAGAGGTCGTCATGGTTCTGCTTGAGCATCAGGCCAGCGAGAATCAGCAGCATCAGGATGGATGTCAGCAGGATCAACCACAGGCGGCGGCTGATGGGAATATTACGCAGGCCGAGCATGGGCAACTCCGGAAGGCGGGCAGAAAAGGGGGCGGCCGCACGCGGGGAGCGTCCGGCCAAGGGCTCAGAGCGCGTAGTGGGCCAGTTCGCGAGCGATCAGCAGGCGCTGGACCTCGCTGGTGCCTTCGTAGATCTGGGTAATGCGTGCATCGCGGTAGTAGCGCTCCACCGGGTAATCCTCCAGGTAGCCGTAACCGCCATGGATCTGCAGGGCGCTGGAGCACACGCGCTCCGCCATTTCCGAGGCGAACAGCTTGGCCTGCGAAGCTTCTGACAAGCACGGTTGCCCGGCACTTTTCAGGCGCGCGGCATGCAGCACCAGCAGGCGGGTAGCATTGAGCCGGGTGTGCATATCGGCGAGCAGGTTGGACACGCTCTGGTGTTCGATGATCGGCTTGCCGAACTGGATGCGTTCGCGGGCGTATCCCAATGCGGCCTCGAAGGCGGCGCGGGCAATGCCCAAGGCCTGGGCGGCGATACCGATGCGACCGCCTTCCAGGTTCGACAGGGCGATGGCCAGGCCCTTGCCGCGCTCGCCCAGCAGGTTGGCCTCGGGGATAGAGCAGTTATTCAGGGTCACCGCGCAGGTATCGGAGGCCTTGATGCCCATCTTGTGTTCGCTGCGGTCAACCACGAATCCGGGATTGTCAGTCGGCACCAGGAAAGCCGACAGGCCCTTCTTGCCCAGTTGCGCATCGGTGACGGCAAAGACAATGGCCAGCCTGGCGCGCTTGCCGTTGCTGACGAACTGCTTGGCGCCGTTGATGACCCAGTGGCCGTCGCGCAATTCGGCGCGAGTGCGCAGGTTGTGGGCTTCGGTGCCGGCCTGTGGCTCTGTCAGGCAGAAGCAGCCAATGGCCTGGCCGCTGGCCAAAAGCGGCAGCCAGTCGGCTTGCTGGGATGGGCTGCCATATTTCAGCAGAGGACCACAGCCGACCGAATTGTGGATGCTCATCAATGCCCCGAGGGCACCGTCGCCGGCCGAGATTTCCTCTACGGCCAGGGCGTAGGCCACATAGTCGGTGTAGCTGCCACCCCAGGTGTCCGGCACCACCATGCCCAGCAGGCCCAGTTCACCCATCTGCGCTACCACGGCGTCATCGATCCAGCCGGCCTTTTCCCAGCCTTGGGCAAACGGGCCGACTTCGCTGCGGGCGAAGTCGCGTGCCATGTCGCGGATCATGCGTTGTTCTTCGGTCAATTCGATATCGTGCATTGCGAGTCTCCTGCCGATCAGGCGGTACGAAGGGGTTTGCCAGCGGCCGGGCGAAAGCCGCTGAAGAAGGCCTGCACCCGCGCAGGTACCAGCTCTGCCAGGGTTGGCGGGTTCCAGCGTGGGGTCTTGTCCTTGTCGATGATCAGGGCGCGCACCCCCTCCATCAGGTCGCCCTTGTCGAACCACTGATAGTCCAGGTGCAGTTCCAGGGAAAAACAGTCGGCCAGGCTCAGGTACCGACCGCGACGCAACAGCTCCAGCGTCGTCGCCATTGCCAGCGGCGAGCGGCTGTCGAGCCGCTCGACCGTCTGTTCGGCCCAGTCGCGTAGCTCGGGGCGCTCCTCGCGCTGCAGGGCGTTGCGAATCGCCGGCACATCAGGCAGGGAGAAATATTCATCGATCACCTGGCGATAGGCCTTGAGTTCCGATCCGGCAATGCGCTCGGTGGCCAGGCTGGCGAGCAGGTCTTGCAGGTCTTCGTCGGGCGCACGGGTCCAGTTCAGATGATCCAGGGCGGCATCCAGTTCGACCAGCCGCTCGCTGGGCAGACAGTAGTCGGCCAGGTTGGCATAGAGCGCATCGGCGGCACGTACCTGGCAGCCCGTAACCCCCAGATAGATACCCAGCTCACCCGGAAGGCGCGGCAGGAAATAGCTGCCGCCGACATCGGGGAAAAAGCCGATGCCGACTTCCGGCATGCCCATCCGCGTGCGCTCCGTGATCACCCTCAGCGAGGCAGCCTGCGCCAGGCCCATGCCGCCGCCGAGGACAAAACCGTCCAGCAGCGCCAGCACCGGTTTGGAGTAGCCATGCAGGTACTCGTCGAGGGCGTACTCTTCCTCGAGGAACAGCTCGTGCAGGTTGTCCCCGGCCTTGTGACTGTCATACAGCATGCGGATGTCGCCGCCGGCGCAGAAGGCTTTTTCCCCGGCGCCACGGATGGTCACGGCGACAATCTCCGGGTCCTGTTCCCAGACCCACAGGTGCCGGCATAGCAGTGTCACCATGGGCAGGTCCAGGGTGTTCAACGCGCCTGGTCGATTCAGCGTCAGGTGACCGATTCGATTGCGCACACTGGCCAGCACTGGTGCTTGCTGCTCGTTCATGCCTGGGCTTCCCCACGGAACATTTTGATGATGGCGGAGAAGTCCAGACCGCCGTTTCCTTGCAGGCTGAAGGTCTGGTACAGCTGCTGGGCTGCAGCACCGAGCACCACCGGCTGACGCGCCTGTTTGGCGGCTTCGGTGGCGAGGCCCAGGTCCTTGAGCATCAGGTCGGTACCAAAGCCGCCACTGTAACCACGCGAGGCCGGAGCATTTTCCAGCACGCCCGGGAACGGATTGTTGATCTCAGAGCTCCAGCACCGACCGGTGGAGGTACCGATTACACCGGCCAGCACCTTGGCGTCCATGCCCAGGGCCACACCCAGGGCCATGGCCTCGGCGACGCCGACCATGGAAATGCCGAGCAGCATGTTGTTGGCAATCTTGGCCACCTGGCCGTTACCTGCTGCGCCGCAATGCACGATGTTCCTGCCCATGGCCGAGAGGATCGGCAGGGCCTGGTCGTACACGCTGACCGGGCCGCCCACCATGAACGTCAGGGTGCCTGCCGTCGCGCCGCCGGTGCCGCCGGAGACCGGCGCGTCGAGCATCGGGTTGCCTTGGGCAAAGGCGAATCTGGCCACCTCTCGGGCACTTAGCGGGTCGATGGTGGAACTGTCGATCAACAGCACGCCTTGGCCAATATTGGCCAACAGGCCGTCCTTGCCGCGATAGACCTGCTTCACATGGTCTGCGGTTGGCAGCATGGTGATGATCACTTCAACCCCGGCCTTGGCCACGCCGGCGGGTGAGTCCGCGGCGCTGGCGCCAGCCTCGACCAGGGCGGCGACTGCCTGCGCAAAGGGATCGAAGACGGTCAGGCTGTGGCCAGCCTTGAGCAGGTTGCGGGCCATTGGGCCACCCATGTTGCCGAGGCCGAGAAATCCGATATGCATGATGACTACCTTTTGCGTGTGGCGACGCGCTGTTGCGCATCGACCAGTAATGTCTGGCATTGCACCGTTCAGCTCCTGGCCGGCCGACGTTGTGCGCCGGCCGGCTGGGATCATTTCAGGGTGATGGTGGTGTTCACCGTACCGCCGGTGTCATCTTCGTCGAACCAGCGCTGGGTGACCGTCTTGGTCTGGGTGTAGAAGGTCACCACTTGCTTGCCGTAAGGGCCCAGGTCGCCGAGCTTGGACGCGCGCGAACCGGAGAAGGAAAACAGCGGGACCGGTACTGGAATCGGCACGTTGATGCCCACCTGGCCGACGTCGATTTCTTCCTGGAAGTGACGGGCAGCGGCGCCGGAGCGGGTGAACAGGGCGGTACCGTTGCCATTCGGGTTGGCGTTGATGATCTCGATCGCCTCGCTCAGGCTGGCGGCCTGCATGACGCACAGCACCGGGCCGAAGATTTCCTCGCGGTACACGGACATTTGCGCAGTGACGCTGGAGAAGATGGTCGGGCCGACGAAATTGCCGTCCTGGTAGCCGGGCACGCTCGGGTTGCGTCCATCGAGTTCGAGCCTGGCGCCTTCTTCGATGCCGCTGGCGATCAGGCTGTTGACGCGATCCAGTGCCGCGCAGGAGATCACCGGGCCGATGTCGGTGCCAGGTTCGGTACCGGCATTGATCTTGAGGGTTTTGGTCCGCTCGATCAGGTCCGGCAACCAGCTCTGCGCTTCACCCACCAGGATCACCACTGGCAGGGCCATGCAGCGCTGGCCGGCGGCGCCGAAGGAGGCGCCCAGCAGGTTGTTCAACGTCTGCTGCTTGTTGGCATCGGGCAGGACGATGGCATGGTTCTTCGCGCCCATCATGCACTGTGCGCGCTTGCCGTTCTGGGTGGCGCGGTTGTAGACATGGGTGCCGACCTTGGTCGAACCCACGAAGGACACGGCCTTGATGTCCGGGTGGTCGCAAATCAGGTTCACCGCATCGACGCCACCATGGATGACGTTGAGCACTCCCTTGGGTACACCGGCCTCCAGCGCCAGTTCAACCAGGCGCATGGTCACCAGTGGGTCTTGCTCGGACGGCTTGAGGATAAAGGTGTTGCCGGTAGCGATGGCCATCGGGAACATCCACAATGGGATCATCGCCGGGAAGTTGAACGGGGTGATGCCGGCGCACACGCCCAGCGGCTGCATCAAGGTATAGGTGTCGACACCGTTGGCGACGTTATTGGCCAACTCACCCATCTGCAGGTTACCGATGGCGGTGGCGTGCTCGACCACCTCCAGACCGCGGAACACATCACCTTCGGCATCCGGCAGGGTCTTGCCCTGTTCGGCGGTGAGCAGGGCGGCCAGTTCCTTGATGTTCTCGCGGATCAGCTGCTGGTATTTGAAGAAGATCCGGGAGCGGGCGCCGATCGGCGTCTTGCGCCAGGTCTTGAACGCTTCCTTGGCGCTGGCCACGGCAGCGTCCATTTCCTCGGCGGTGGCGAAGGGCACGCGAGCCAGGACTTCCTGAGTCGCCGGGTTGACCACGTCGCGCCACTGAGTGCTGCGTGATTCGACGAACTCGCCGTTGATGAGAAGCTTGACGCTTGGAATGCTGGAAGAGGTCATTTTCAGTTCTGCCTACTTTCTTTGGGTCGAGTTAAGCCACTCGGCCTGGATGGCCGAGCGGTCGGAATTGAATTCAGGAGGGCCGGCGTACCGGCCCGGGTTCAGCCCTTGAGCTGTGGGAAGTCTTCTTCGAAGTACTCTTGAGCGCCGCGTGCATCATTCTGGCGGCGCTGCACTTCCATCTGGCGCAGTTCTACCCGGCGGATTTTCCCGGAGATGGTCTTGGGCAGTTCGCTGACGAATTCGATGCGCCGCACCCGCTTGTACGGCGCCAGATGCTCGCGGGCGAAGGCGAGGATACTGCCGGCGAGCTCAGCGCTGCCGGGTTCGTCATGGGCCAGGATGAGGAAAGCCTTGGGCACGGCCAGGCGAAGCGGATCGGGGCTTGGGACCACGGCCACTTCCATTACCGCCGGGTGCTCGATCAGCGCGCTTTCCAGCTCAAAGGGGCTGATGCGGTAGTCGGAGGCCTTGAACACGTCGTCGGCGCGGCCGACAAAGGTGATGTAGCCCTCGGCGTCGATCTGCGCGGTGTCGCCGGTGCGGTAGTAGCCGTCGCGCATCACTTCGGCGGTTTTTTCCGGGCTGTCCTCATAGCACAGCATCAGGCCAAGTGGACGCACGTCCAACGGCAGGGCGACTTCGCCCTCATTGCCGGGTACCCCGTCGGGGTCGAGCATGGTCACCCGGTAGCCCGGCAGCGGACGGCCCATGGAGCCGGGTTTGAGCACCTGGCCGGGGGTGTTGCCGACCAGGGCGGTGGTTTCCGACTGGCCGAAGCCGTCTCGCAGCGGCAAGTCCCAGGCATGCAGGATCTGCTCGATGATCTCCGGGTTGAGTGGCTCACCGGCGCCCACCAGTTCGCGCAGGCACAGGCGCGCCTTGTAACTGGCCAGGTCCTCCTGGATCAGCATGCGCCACACGGTCGGCGGGGCGCACAGGCTGGTGACGCCGTAGCGCTCCAGGGTGCCGAGCAGGGCCGGGGCACTGAAGCGCGCGACATTGTGGATGAAGATGCAGGCGCCGGCGTTCCAGGGGGCGAAGAGGCAGCTCCAGGCGTGCTTGGCCCAGCCCGGTGACGAGATGTTCAAGTGCAGGTCACCCGGTTGCAGGCCGATCCAGTACATGGTCGACAGGTGGCCGACCGGGTAACTCTGGTGGCTGTGCAGCACCATCTTCGGCTTGGAGGTGGTACCGGAGGTGAAGTACAGCAGCATCGGGTCGGTGGCCAGGGTGCGGCCTTCGACGTCGAACTGCTCGGAATACTCGCTGGCGGCGCTGTGCGGGGTCCAGCCAGCGGGGGCCGGGCCGACGCAGATGCGACTGCAGCCGTCACCCAGGCCGACGAACTTGTCGACATGGGCGCTGCCGACCACCAGATGACGAACCTGGCCGCGCTCGATGCGGTCGCCCAGGTCATCGGGGGTCAGCAGGGCGGTGGCGGGGATAACCACGGCGCCAAGCTTGAAGGCGGCCAGCATGGTTTCCCACAGGGCGACGTCGTTGCCGAGCATCAGCAGGATGCGCTCGCCGCGGCGCACACCGAGGGCACGCAAGTGGTTGGCCACCTGATTGGAGCGTGAGGCCAGTTGCTGGAAGCTGTAGCGCTGCTCGCTGCCGTCTTCTTCGACGATCCACAGGGCGTTGGCCTGGTTGCCCTCGGCCATGGCATCGAAGTAATCCAGGGCCCAGTTGAACTCGTTCAGTTGCGGCCAGCGGAAGTCACGCACGGCAGTGGCGTAGTCGGTACGGTGGGCCAGCAGGAAATCGCGAGCGGCGAGGAAGGGTTGGCAGTTGCTGTTCATTTAAGTCTCCATCGATCGCGGGGGCGATCGGCGCGGTAACGGGTACGGGATGGTCAAGCGGCGAGGGGGGCTTCGCTGCGGGCAGCAATGCGTACGGGACGCGTGCAGGTACCTGAGAGCGGGGAGACGATGGCAAGCATGGATGTCTTCACGGTGGATGCCCTTGTTTGTTTTTGTTGGGTCTGGCCCGGTTCAAGACCAGGCGCTTGGGTTCAGTATATGCATGCAAAAATCAATTAAAAATGCTCATAATCACCGGTACGTTGTGCAAAAAAATCATAGCTGTGGCGCGTTGGATGGGAGGCCGTTCGCACTGTCAGAGAATGCGAGCGGCCCCGTCTGGCGGGGGGTTACCAGAGCGCCAGGGTATAGCTGAGGATCAGGCGGTTTTCATCCAGGTCACTGCCGAAGTGGCTGGAGCGCACCGTCGCGTTGCGCCACTTCACCCCGACATTTTTCAGCGGCCCGCTCTGCACGACATACCCAATGTCGGTATCGCGCTCCCATTCCTTGCCCTCGGGACGGTTGTTGCCCAGGTCAATGTTGTCGCCGGTGAGGTAGCGCGTCATGAAGGTCAGGCCGGGCACGCCCATGGCCGCGAAGTTGTAGTCGTAGCGCGCCTGCCAGGACTTTTCGTCCTTGCTGGCGAAGTCGCCGATCTGCACGAAGTTCACCAGGAACGCGTCGGCACCGTTGATGTAGGCGAAACCGGTGTCGCCGCTCATGCCTTGATAGCCAAGGCCGAAGGCATGCCCGCCGAGGCTGTAGGTGAACATGGCACCAATCGCGTTGTTGTCGACATTGCTGCCGCCATCGTCGCTGGAACGGGCGTAACGCAGGTCGGTCTTCAATGACTGGCCGCTGGTCACCGGCCACACGTAGGTCAGGTTGACCATGT
>NZ_JAXDEO010000075.1:0-21155 GCF_035064975.1 Pseudomonas sp. YuFO20 | reverse complement strand
GGTGAAGGGGTGGGGCGAAGTCTCCCACGGTCTGTACTGGCTAGAGTCAGATGCTGGCTTTTAGTCCCACCACCCCTACAAGTCTAAACATACAAGCGGTCTTGCTCGCGAAGGCGGCCTGTCAGCCGAAGTAAATGTTGAATGTGCCGGCCTCATCGCGAGCAGGCTAGCTCCCACATTGAATCTGCGGTGCACACCAATGCTTTGCATGACATCGATCAACTGTGGGAGCCAGCCTGCTGGCGATGGCGGCATCTGTTTAACGCGCGTGTTTAACGGCTGTCAGCGTCACTTGATGAAAGCTACAACACCTTGCGTCGTTGCCTACGCGTACGCCAGAATCCGCCGGCTTGTGCGCCTCGGGGCCGGGCTCTATCGTTTGCCGGTCGCTGAAAACACAGCGATCGGGTGAACTGGCGGTGAACCGGGCATTGGACCAGCTCGATCCACCTTGAGTCTGTGCCGCGCCGACTCCTGTGGGAGCGGGCTTGCTCGCGAAGGCGGTGTGTCAGACACATAAATGTCGACTGACACTCCCTCTTCGCGAGCAAGCCCGCTCCCACAGGTTGCGCGTCTTTCCTGAGGGTTTGGTGCTTTACTGAAAAGACTCCAAACCCAGCGAGCCCCCACCATGAACCGCAACGACCTGCGCCGCGTGGACATGAACCTGTTGGTGATTTTCGAAACCCTGATGTTCGAGAAGAACCTGACCCGCGCCGGGGAGAAGCTGTTCCTCGGCCAGCCCGCCGTCAGTGCGGCGCTGGCGCGGTTGCGGGATCTGTTCGACGATCCGTTGCTGGTGCGCAACGGGCGGGTGTTGGAGCCGACCCCGCGGGCCCTGGTGATCCTCAAGGAGCTGCAGCCGGCGATGGACACCATTTCCGGGGCAGTCAGCCGGGCCAAGGATTTCGATCCGTCGATCAGCCGCGATGTGTTTCGCATCGGCCTGTCCGACGATGCCGAGTTCGGCCTGTTTCCGCCGCTGCTCAAGCAGATTCGCGAGGAAGCGCAGAACGTCGTGGTGGTGGTGCGCCGGGTCAATTACCTGTTGATGTCGTCGATGCTCGGCAGCGGCGAGATTTCCGTCGGCATCAGCTACACCACGGAGTTGCCGGCCAACGCCAAGCGCAAGAAGCTGCGGGATCTGAGTGTCAAGGTGCTGCGCGGCGATGACCGGCCCGGGCCCCTCACCCTGGATGAATTCTGCGAGCGTCCCCACGCGCTGGTGTCGTTTTCCGGGGACTTGAGCGGCGCCATCGACAATGACCTGGCGCGCATCGGCCGCTCGCGCCGGGTGGTGTTGGCGGTGCCGCAGTTCTCGGGCCTGCGCGCCTTGCTGGCAGGCACCGACATGCTGGCCTCGGTGCCCGATTACGCCGCCTGTGCGCTGATCGATGGCAGCAATCAGCTGCGCGCCGACGACCCGCCGTTTGAGATCAACCTGTCCGAACTGTCCATGGTCTGGAACGGCGTCAACGATAACGATCCGGCAGAACGTTGGTTGCGCTCGCGAATAGTGGAGCACATGTCGGCGCCACTGCCGGGGCATTGAGCGAGTTGAAGTGCGGGTCAGTCTCGCGCAGGTAGACCGGCAGGTCCGTCATCGGCGGCATGGCCGGGATCTCGAAGTACATCTGGATCACCCAGCCCCGGTGATAGCTGGCGTGGTTGACCACGTGCATCAGCATCGCGCCGGCACTCATGGTGCCGCTTTCGCCAGAAACGAAAGTGAACCTGACGGGTTTGTCCAGCGAAGCATCGGTCTGCCTCGTGCTCCAGTTGCAGTACCAGCGATCTGCGTCCTGTTGCGCCAGGCGCAGCACCGCCAGTTCAGGGTGCACCAGGTCATGGGAGGTCTTGAAGCCGTGCCCTCGGCCTTCGAGGTGAGCCTGCCAGATTCGGTCCACCACGTAGATGTGATTGAGCGTGCCGATGATGTTCTTGAAGACCCCGGCACGTTCTTTTTCGACTTCCCCCGGCGGCAGCAACGCCAGGTTCTCGAACAGGCGCTGGTTGGCCCATTGCTTGTAATCGGCAAGCATGCGGGCAGTGCGTACGTTGATCATCAGACTTCTCCGATGGCGAAGAGCACATCTTCCAAGAATAGCGCTATCCGCGGGCTGTGGCGCAGCCGCTGATCATCGGTCACCCCTCCCCTGTAGGAGCGAGCTTGCTCGCGATGGTCGTCAACGATGACGCTGAGTTCCTGACACCCAGCAGCGCTCTCGGGTTCTTCGCGAGCAAGCTCGCTCCTACAGGTGGTCCACCACCCGTTCGGCCAGTGCCAGGCAACTGGTCAGGCCCGGCGATTCGATGCCGAACAGGGCCGAAACGCGCTTGGCCACCGAGAGCAAGGGTCATGTGCACGCGTCCAGCCCGTCGTTTTCCCATATCAAACCAGCCCTCGCTCCCGGTAATCGATCAGGCTGGAGAATATCGCCAGCAGCATGGCCATGACCACGAAGAAGATCAGCACCAGGAAATACGAGCCGGTGAACTGCACGATCAGGCCGATCAGGATCGGCACGATCACCCCGGCCATGTTCCCGCAGAAATTCATGGTGCCGGCCAGTACACCGGTTTTCGAGGTGCCGCCGAGGATCGACGGAATGCACCAGTACATGCCGCACCAGCGAATGAAAAACATCGCCACGCACAGCAGGCCGATCGCCTGGCTCGCCTGGGCGGTATAGGCCGTGGCCAGCATGCACAGCGCCGCGACCAGCGCCGAACCACTGAACATGCTGCGCATCACCAGGTTGGGCGAGGCGCCGCTGGATTTCCATTTGTCCCCCAGGTAGCCCCCGACCAGTTCGCCGACGAAACCGCACATGAAAATCAGGAAGGTCGCCCCGCCCATGCCGGCAATGTTCAGGCCGTGGGTCTGGTGCAGATAGCTCGGCATCCAGGTCAGCAGGCCGTAGAACACACTGAGGATGCAGCAGTAACCGGCGAACATCGCGAGCACCGAACGGTCCTTGAGCAGTTCCTTGAACGGGATGCTGGTGACGGCGCCGGGCTGGCTGAGCGTGGCGTTGCCTGCGGTGATGTGCGCGAGTTCAGCGGCATTGACACCTGGATGCTCGCTGGGGTGGTTGCGAATGTATTTCCAGGCCAGCACGCCAGCGAGCATGGTGCCGACCCCGGCGATCACGAAGGCGATGCGCCAGGAGTCGAACCAGCCGATCAGCCCGGCAATGATGATCGCACCGAAGGCACTGCCCAGCGGCGCACCGCCATCGACCAGCACCGCGCCGCGTCCGCGTTCATTGGGGGTCAGCCAGGCGCCGTTGAGCTTGGCGCCGGCGGGCATGATCGGCGACTCAGCGACGCCCAGGCCCATGCGCGTGATCAGCAGGGTGATCCAGTTGTGCGCCCCGGCGGCCAGCGCCTGGAACGCGCCCCAGGCGACGGTCGCGACGACGATGACGCGGCGGGTGTGGAAGCGGTCCAGCAGCATGCCGCCGGGAATCTGCATCAAGGCGTAGGACCAGAAAAACGCGCTGAGCATCAGGCCTTCGAGGGCCGGCGGGATCTGGAACTCGCTGGAAATCAGCGGCAAGGCCACCGACAGCGAGGCGCGGTCTATGTAGTTGATCGCGGTCAGCAACAGCATGATGAGGAATATCCGCCAACGCACGTTGGTGGCGCGTTCGGTTGCGGACGCGGCTGGCAACGCCAGGCTTTCGGCACTCGGATTGTTCATGTGGGGCGCTCTTATTGTTGTGGAGACGAGCTGCCCGATGCCTGTCAGTCAGGACGCGGAACCTGTGGGAGCGGGCTTGCTCGCGAATGCGGTGTGTCAGACACATCAACTTCGACTGATACTCCCTCTTCGCGAGCAAGCCCGCTCCCACAGGTACGGCGTTTTGACAGACGGAATCAGGCAAGCGGCCCCACTCTAATCACGCCCCGGAGTGCTGAATAATGATGGGATCTGATTGGGGGATCACCCACGGTCATCCCCCGCCGATCAGAACGTACCGGGGTAACTGCCGCCGTCCAGCAACAGGTTTTGCCCGGTCAGGAATCCCGATTGCGCGCCGCAAATGAACGCGCAATAAGCCCCGAACTCATCGGGCTGGCCGAAGCGCTGGGCCGGGACGTTTTTGCGCCGCTGTTCGGCAATGCTTTCGACGCTGCTGCCATTGGCCTCGGCGGCGGCATTCAGGGTCTTGTGCAAGCGTTCGGTCTCGAACGGCCCCGGTAGCAGGTTGTTGACCGTGACGTTGTTGCCCGCCAGTCGCGCCTGACGCGCCAGCCCGGCGATGAACCCGGTCAGGCCGCTGCGGGCGCCATTGGACAGCCCGAGTACATCGATCGGCGCCTTCACCGCGCCGGAGGTGATGTTGACGATACGCCCGAAACCGCGCTCGGCCATGCCATCGACACAGGCCTTGATCAGTTCGATGGGCGTGAGCATGTTGGCGTCCAGCGCCTTGAGCCAGTCTTCGCGCTGCCAGTCGCGAAAGTCGCCCGGTGGCGGTCCGCCGGCGTTGTTGACCAGGATGTCCACCTGCGGACACGCCGCCAGCACCTGTTCGCGCACCGCAGATTCACTGATGTCCCCGGCCACGGTGCGCACTTCGATGTTCGGCGCCAGGCCGCGCAATTCATCGGCGGCCAGCTGCAAGGTGTCGTTGCCACGGGCGTTGATCACCAGGTTGACGCCCTCCTTCGCCAAGGCCCGCGCACAGGCCAGGCCCAAGCCCTTGCTGGCGGCGCAGACAATGGCCCAGCGCCCCGAAATACCCAAATCCATGTCCATGCTCCTGACTGTTCAAAGCGCCCACGTTACCACCGCGCAACCGTCACTCGGGGGATGACAAAGCGTGATCGGTGTATCAGGCCTTTTCATTATCGACAGCCAGCAGCGCTCATTACTGTTGCGGGACCAACAAGAAACCGGAGAGCCCCATGAACCCGTTCCAGTTCCATTTCCCCACGACCCTTAAAAGCGGCAACGGCCTGGTGCGTCAGGCCGGCGCTTTGCTCAAGCCCCATGTTCGCAACAAGCTGCTGGTGGTCACCGACCAAGGGCTGATGGCCTCGGGGGTCATGGACAGTTTTTTTGCCTCGCTGGCCGAAAGTGACATTGGCTACGAAGTGTTTGCCGGCGTCGAACCCAACCCCACCACGGATGTGCTGGAACGCGCCGTCGCTTTCCTGAAGCAGCACGATTGCGACTCGGTGATCGGCGTCGGCGGCGGCAGCAGCATCGACACTGCAAAGGGTGTCGCGGCCATGGCCACCAACCCTGGCAACATCCTCGACTACGAGGGCTACGACAAACTGCTGCACCCGCCGTTGCCGATCTTTGCCATCCCCACCACCTCGGGCACCGGCAGTGAGTGCACGGCGTCCACGGTGTTCACCAACACCAAGACCCTGTTCAAGACGGTGATCATCAGCCCGGCACTGTTCCCCAAACTGGCGATTCTTGATGCCGAACTGACCCTCAAGCTGCCGCCGTCGATCACCGCCGCCACCGGCATGGACGCCCTGACCCACGCCATCGAATCCTACGTCTCGAAGCAGGCCAACCCGATCAGCCAGGCCTTGGCCCTGCAGGCGATCAAGATGATTTGCACGCACCTGCCCAAGGCGTTTTTCGCTGGCGTAGACCTGCACGCCCGGGAGCAGATGCTGCTCGCTTCGTTCCTCGCCGGGGTCGCGTTCGCCCAATCGAAACTGGGCAACGTGCATGCGATTTCCCACACCTTCGGCGGCGTGTTCAACATCCCCCACGGCATCGCCAACGCCACGCTGTTGCCCTATGTCATCGAGTACAACCTGCCGGCCTGCCCGGAGCTGTTCCGCGATATCGCCATCGCCATGGGCGAAGACGTCAGCGGCCTGAGCCCTGCCGGTGCCGGGCACAAGGTGGTGGAGCACGTGATGGCGCTGAACAAGGCCATCAGCATTCCCGACAACATCAAGGACCTGGGCGTGGACCTGGAGTACATGGCGCAAATGGTCAGCGACTCGATGCGCAGCGCCAATGTGCTGGTCAACCCGCGCCTGACCACTGCTGCCGACGTCGAGCGAATCATCGGCAACGCCTTCCATGGCATTCACTCCTGAGAGACAAACCCCATGTTCTACGAGATGCGCACCTACACCCTGAAGATCGGCACGATGCAAACCTACCTCAAGCACTTCGAGGAAAACGGCCTGCCGGTGATATCCCGCTACGCGACGCTGGTGGGCTGGTGGTACACGGAAATCGGCGAGCTCAACCAGGTGATCCACATCTGGGCCTACGAGAGCCTGGACGAGCGAATCAACAAACGCGCCGCGCTGTACCAGGACCCGGACTGGCTCGAAGGCTTCGTGCCGATCGCCTTCCCGATGCTGGAAAAAATGGAATCGAAGCTGCTGATGCCGGCGCAGTTTTCGCCCATCAAATAACCCCTGCCCCGACCTGACAGGCAAAACGAAAACCTGTAGGAGCTGGCTTGCCAGCGAAGAGGGCGTGCCAGTCGACACAAGTGCTGGCTGACAATCCGCTTTCGCTGGCAAGCCAGCTCCTACAGGTTCCGTTCAGGACATGGGTCCCGCTGCAGCTCGTTGATCAGCAGCGTCGCCGCCGGGGACAGAACGGCGCCGGCCCGGCTGATCACGCCGTAAGGCTCGATCAGCGCACGCAAGGACACCGGCAGCTTCACCAGCAAATCGAATTTTTCGCAGAACTCCGCCACTTCCCCCGGGATCACCGCCAGCAACGTTGGGTCCTGTTGCACCAGCAGAATGGTGCCGAAGGTCGACGAGGTTTCCAGCGGATAACGCGGGATCTCCAGCCCTGCCTCGTTCAGTTCCCGCTCCAGGGCCTGGCGCATCGGCATGTCCTTGGGGTAGACCACCCAGCGATAATCGCTCAATTGGGCCAGCTGCAACGACTCGGCGCTGGCCAGCGGATGATCCTTGCTGGCAACCACGGCCAAGGGCTCTTCGCTCAGTTCGATGCAGTCATAGGCGTCCGAACGCTGGCCGACGCTGGTTCGACAGATGGCCAGGTCCAGGCGCCCCTGATCCAGCAGCCCAAGCAAGGTGGCGCTGGTGTTTTCCACCAGTTCCACCGACAACTCCGGTTGCTTGAGGCGCAACTCGGTCAATGCCCGGGTCAGCAACGGCACCGCGCCCATGATCACCCCCACCGACAAACGCCCGCCCTGGCCGCGCATGATGCTGACCATTTCCTCGCGCAGGTGCTCCACGTCGCTGTAGATCAGCCGCGCATAACGAATCATGCATCGCCCCATCTCATTGGCCACCAGGCCCTTGGGCTGGCGTTCGAACAGCGGCATGCCGAGCAGCGACTCAACCTCCTGCAGGGCCTTGGTGGCGCCGGACTGGGAAATCGAAATCTGCTCGGCGGCCTTGTGCAGGGAGCCGCGGTCATCCAGCGCGATCAACAGGCGCAGTTGTTTGAGGCGCAAGCGTGAAGCGATGCTGCCAAGGGAAGGAACCATGTCTGTGTGTGCTCGATTCAATAACGAATCGTCAAGGGTACGCTGGCTTTTTGTGCGAAAACAGACAGGTAATGACAATGCAATTGTTCCGGATTTTCACGAGTGGGTGAACTTGAAGTTTCCCCCGACTAATGACATAAAACCCTGAATTGCGGACAGCCGACCAGCTGCGATAACGCTTATACCGTTTGCGAATTATCATTATTCCAACGAGTCAATGCACAAGCCCATGAACGATATCGCCAGCACTTCCGTCACCTCCCAGTCTCCGTCTGACCAACCGCGCTTGATCGTATTCCTCGCCTACCCCGAAATGGGCCTGCTGGATTTGACCGGCGCGCAAACCGTGTTCTGGGCGGCCTCGCGCTACCTCAACAGCAGCAACCTGCCAGGTTACAAGCTGCAGACCGCCAGCCTGACCGGGGGCCTGATCCAGACTGCCGAGGGCCTGGCCGTCGACACTCTGCCATTGAGCGCCTTCGACGACCAATCGATCGACACACTGATCGTTCCCGGTGCCCCGGCCATTATCCTGGCGATGAACAATTCCCTGAGCCTGGTCGACTGGCTCAAACAGGCATCGAACAAAGCAAGGCGCACCGCTTCGGTGTGCAGCGGCACCTTCCTGCTCGCCGAGGCCGGATTGCTCGAAGGTCGGCGCGCCGCCACCCATTGGGCAATGTGCGGCATGCTCAAGGAGCGCCATCCGTCCATCGAAGTCGACCACGATGCGATCTTTGTCCAGCAGGGTTCGGTCTGGACTTCCGCCGGGGTCAGCGCCGGCATCGACCTGGCACTGGCGTTGGTCGAAGAAGATTGCGGACGGGAACTGGCGCTGCTCACGGCTCGGGAAATGGTGGTGTTCCTCAAGCGCCCCGGTGGCCAGGCGCAGTACAGCCAGTTGCTGCAAGCGCAAACCAGCGAAGGCGCGGCCTTCGATGACCTGCACCTGTGGATCACGCAGAACCTGTCCGGTGCCAACCTCACCGTCGAGACACTCGCCCAACAGGTGCAGATGAGCCCGCGCAACTTTGCCCGCGTGTACAAACTCAAGACCGGCCGCACCCCGGCCAAGGCCGTGGAAGTGCTGCGCGTGGAAGCCGCCCGACGTCTGCTGGAAGATTCCGGGCGCAACATCGATCAAATTTCCCGGTTGTGTGGCTTCGGTGACGAGGAGCGCATGCGCCTGACCTTCCAGCGCAACCTGGGGGTTTCGCCGAGGGATTATCGCAACCGGTTTTCCCGCTGAATCGCCGGTTCAAGCATCGACAAGGGAACTCCTGGCGACAGTCGTGCATCCTAAAGGTGAGGTACTTCCTTTTTGCATCACCCCTTCAGAGGACTACGTCATGCGCCGTCTGATTATCATTTCTTCCCTTTTGCTGTGCTTACCCGTCGGTTCAGCGTTGGCCGATGTCGACGCGAAAGATGTCGCCACCTCGGCGGGGGTTTCCGCCTCGCTGTATTCGACGTTCAAGGATGACAAACTGATGATTCCCGCCCGGGATGACGCCTCCAGCTTCGTGGCCAGTGGTGGCGCGATTCGCGGTGTTTACCTGGAGCAGGTCATGCAGCGGGTGCGCCAGGAACATCCCGACCTCAACAGCGCCAGCGACGAAGAACTGGCTCGCGCCATTCTTGTCCAGGAAGGCCAATAACCGAGATTTAAAGATCGCAGCCTCGCTTCGCCTGTAGGAGATGTCTCGCGAAGCGAGGCTGCGATCTTTCAATCAACGATAACGCGGTGCCGACGTAGAGTTGCCAAACAACCCGGACAGCACTTGGCGCTGGGCTTCATAACGATCCCACTGCTCACCATCATGCAAGCCTGGAATAGTCACCACTTCCCCCCTCTCCAGCCCCACCAGCGCCGCATCGACCATGTCTTCAGCGGACATCACGATCTCCTGTGGCAGGTTCTCTACCGGGTTGCCGGCCTCGCTCCAGAAGTCGGTGGCGGTCGCGCCCGGTAGCACGGCCTGGATGCGAATGCCCTTATCGGCCAGTTCCCGGTGCATCGATTGGCTCAGGCCGAGGACAAACGCCTTGGTCCCGCCGTACACGCCGTTGAGGATTTCCGGGGCGATGGCGACGATCGAGGAAATGTTGATCACGGTGCCGGCACCGCGCGCGACGAAGCCCGGCACCACCGCATAAGCCAGGCGTGTCAGCGCGGTGATGTTGAGGTTGATCATGTCTTCCATGTCATCCACCGGGCTGCCGAGCAACGGCATGACCGCGCCGACCCCGGCGTTGTTGACCAACAGGGTGATGCTCGCGTCGCTGCGCAGGATCTGTTCGACCCGCGACAAGTCAGCCTTGTCTTTCAGATCCGCGGCGACCACCTCCACGGTGCGGCCCGTCTGGTCGCTCAGGCGAGTGGCCAAGGCGTTGAGTTTTGCCTGGCTGCGAGCGACCAGGATCAGGTCGTAACCCTGCCGGGCGAGACGGCCGGCATACACCGCGCCAATGCCGGAAGAAGCGCCAGTGATCAGCGCGGTACCTTTGGAAGAGAGAGCCATGTGCAATTTCCTTCACAATGAGGCGAGACAATCGCCCGGTGAGCGCAGTTATAAATGGTCTCGCGCTCGTCTCAAATGACGTTTAACCTACGTTTTTCTGCCATCAGCGTTTTGAGGACCTGGCGATGATCAGCGTGGCGTTCGTGGTTTTCGAGGGTTTCCAGTCCATGGCGCTGGCCGCCATGCCGGTGTTCGAGTACGCCAACTTCAGCGCCGGCGAAGCCCTGTATGACGTGCGTGTACTGTCCGAAGACGGGCGCACCTTGCGCGCTTCCGGTGGCCTGAACGTCGGCACCGAAGCGTTCGGTGAACGGCTGTTCGACACGGTGATCGTGGTGGGCGGCGACACCATCCTCGAACAGGCGCCCGAGGGCGTGCTCGACTACGTGCGGGCCAGCGCCAGGACCGCGCGCCGCACCGCGTCGATTTGCTCCGGCGCCTTTGTCATGGCCCAGGCCGGACTGCTCGAGGGCCGCCGGGCCACCACGCACTGGGCCTATGCGCGACAACTGCAGGAACGCTTTCCATCGATCAAGGTTGAACCCGACCGCATCTACGTGATCGACGGCTCGATCTGGACCTCCGCCGGCATGACCGCCGGTATCGACCTGGCGCTGGCCATGGTGGAAAAGGATCACGGCGGCGAACTCGCGCGTGCCGTGGCGCAGAAACTGGTGATGTACCACCGCCGTGCCGGCGGCCAGTCGCAACACTCGGCGCTGCTGGAACTGGCACCGAAATCCGACCGTATCCAGACTGTCCTCACCTACGCCAGGGAACACCTGGCCCAGACGTTATCGGTGGAACAACTGGCGCAAGAGGCGCGGCTGAGCCCGCGCCAGTTCAGCCGTGCGTTCCGCGCCGAAACCGGTCAGTCGCCGGCCAAAGCCATCGAGAACCTGCGCCTGGAAGCGGCACGGCAGCTGCTCGAACGCGGGCGCCTGACGCTGGACCAGATCGCCCTGGAAACCGGTTTTCTTGATCCTCGGCGCATGCGCGAAGCCTTCCTTCGAGCGTTCGGCCAGCCGCCCCAAGTGATCAGGCGCAATGCACGGTCAGAGGTACAATGACGGGGTGTGTTCACCTGTGGAGACATCATGAAAATCTCGGCCAAACTGGCGTTTTTCGCCATCGTCTCCACCCTCGCCTACCTCTGGCTGGCGATTTGGGGGTTGGGCGGCTTTGCCGCATTTTTCTCCCATGCCGCCTTGGTGGTGGTGGCGCTGGCAACCCTGGCCATGGTCATCGCTTCGCTGTTTACCGAGGTCAACCTGAGTTCCGGCGAACGCGAGGACCGGGCCAATCGCTGGGTGCTGCCGGCGTTCGGGGTGATCGGACTGTTGAGTGGCTTCTTGCCCGCGTACACCGACCGGATCGACTTCTGGACCTTTGGTGGTGAGGGCGTGCGTTGGCTGGGCGCGTTGCTGTTCATCATCGGCGGCGCCCTGCGGCTGTGGCCGGTGTTCGTGCTGGGCAAACGCTTCAGTGGACTGGTGGCGATCCAGCCGGGCCATCGCCTGGTGACCGATGGAATCTATCGCAGCCTGCGTAACCCCAGTTACCTGGGGATGCTGGTGATTGCCGTAGGTTGGGCGCTGGCGTTTCGCTCGGGGGTGGGGTTGTTGCTGGCGGCGTTGACGGTGATCCCGTTGGTTGCGCGGATACATTCGGAAGAGGCGCTGCTACGGACACAGTTTGGCGATGAATACGAAGCTTATTGCGCCCGGAGTTGGCGATTGATCCCCAAAATTTATTGAGCCATACACAACCCCACTGTGGGAGCGGGCTTGCTCGCGAAGGCGGCGTGTCATACAACAGAAATGTCGACTGATACACCGCTTTCGCGAGCAAGCCCGCTCCCACATTCAGATTTTCTGCAGCCTGATGAAACTGTCCACATCCAAGCGGGCAACAACCGTGTCATAACTCCCCAACGTCGCATGCGCCGTCACAATCGGCTGCTCATGCGTCGACGTGACGATCAACACATCCGCCCCCGCCGCCTCGGCCGCCAGGATGCCTACCGTCGCATCCTCGAACACCAGGCAATCCCTGATCTCGACACCCAGCCGTTGCGCAGCCAATCGATAACCCGCCGGGTCGGGCTTGCCGGCGCTGACATCTTCGGCAGTGACCATCACAGCCGGTTCGGGAATACCCGCGGCGGCCATCCGCCGCAACGCCAGCGCCCTCGGTGCCGAGGTGACGATGGCCCATTGATGAGCCGGCAACGACTGGAGAAAACCCGCCGCGCCAGCCACCTCTTCAACGCCGTCGACATCCTCGATTTCAGCAAGGGTGATCCACGCCGCTTCGGCCTCGGCATCGACGCCAGGCAAGCCCAGGCGATTGATGGTGTCGATGGCGCGGGCACCGTGGATGGTGGGCAGGAAGGTCTCTACATCGACGCCGTGGCGAACGGCCCACCTGGCCCAGACTCGCTCGGCTGCGGCTATCGAGGTGAGGATGGTGCCATCCATGTCGAACAGGAAGGCGCGGTACGGAACATCGAAAATTGTGTCGGAAGCAGGCAAAGGGTCCTTCCTCTCAAGGATCAGCGGATACTGCAATGTACAGGATCACAAGGTACGGCGGGATTTCAGGGCGCCGTCTACGCAATCGAGCAATTGCCCGAGCGCCCAGGGTTTCTTGATGAACGACACTTCATGCCGAACCCCTGAACTTTCCGGGGTTTCAAATCCGGACATGATCATGATCGGTTTGTCCGGCCAGCGATCACCGAACAGGTTGGCCAGATCGGCACCGTTGAGCGTGCCCGGCATGGTGATGTCGGTCAGCAACAACCCGACTTCCGAAGCGTGCCCCTGCAGGTACACCGACGCCGCATCCGCGCTGGATTGCGGCTGCACTACATAACCTTCGTCCTGAAGAATTTCACAGAGAAATTCCAGGATCAGCGGGTCGTCTTCAACCACCAGAATCAACCCGCCAGGAAGGTGTTCGCCCGCCGTCGATACTCGACCCATGACTGCTGCTCCCTGATCGTACTAAAGTTTTCGCGGGCTCTAAATCCGCTACCTACAGGTATGAGCAACGGTATCCGCGGAAATTCATTTTTGATACAGGCGGTCGACGAAATCGGTGGTTGCGAGGCTTTGTGCTATCAATCGTCATGGGGGGCAAGCCGCGTGCCCCCCCCCAGGACAGGATTGGAGTTACTGGGACATGGCGTCCTTTTTCATCGCGTCCTTGGACATGGCATCTTTCTTCATGGCGTCCTTGCTCATGGCATTCTTGGACATCGCGTCTTTTTTCATGGCGTCCTTGCTCATGGCATCCTTGGACGTCGTGTCCTTCTTCATCGCATCTTTCGACATGGCGTCCTTGGACATCGAATCATTGCTCATGGTGTCAGCAGCAAAAACACTGGCAACACCGACGGCCAGGCACATGGACAGAACAACGGTGGTCAACTTTTTCATGATGAAACTCCTTGATGCAGGGTGTGTGGACGAGGGGGAATGGCGGATTCTCGTCAGCTGCCACCAAACCAGTTGTAGCCCTGGTCTTCCCAGTAGCCGCCGCTGTAGGTGTTGCTGACGAAGATCGCCTGGATGTGTTTGGGGTTCTTGTAGCCGAGCTTGGTGGGCATGCGCAGCTTCATCGGGAAGCCGTATTCGCGCGGCAGCACGGCGCCGTCGTAGGTCAGGGTCAACAGGGTTTGCGCATGCAGTGCGGTGGCCATGTCGATGCTGGTGTAGTAGTCGTCGGCGCACTTGAAGCCGACGTATTTGGCGTCAGTGTCGGCGCCGACCCTTTTCAGGAAATCACTGAAGCGCACGCCACCCCAACGGCCGATCGCGCTCCAGCCTTCGACGCAGATGTGCCGGGTGATCTGCTCGGTCTGTGCCATGGCGCGCAGTTCTTCGAGGCGCCAACTGCGCTTGTCCGCGACCAGGCCGGTGACTTCCAGTCGATAACTTTCCTCGTCCACCGTCGGCGCCTCGTCGATGCCATAGAAGGCATTGAAGGGAAATGGCCGGGTGATCATCGACGCCGGATAGGTCGGGGCCATGGCATTGGGGTTGAACAGCCAGCCTTGCACCCGGTCGTTGAAGCGCGACATGGACGACAACGCGGTCTCGACGCTGTCGTTGTCGGTGAGGTTGCAACCGGACAACATGGCCACACCGCCGAGGGTCAGGCCACGCAGCAGGAACGAGCGGCGTGAGCGGTCTTCGATCTGCGGGGCGAGGATTTTCCGGGCGTCGATGAGAATGGATGACTCGTCCAGCCCGGCGTCTTGACTGCGCTTTTTCATACGTGCTCCTTGCGACCGACAAGCATGGCCAGCAGTGTTTTTGGCACCAGCGCGACCATCAGCAGATGCACCGCAACGAAGGCCACCAACAGCGCCATGGCGAAAAAATGCACCCGCCGCGCGCCTTCGTAGCCCCACAGCAATTCACGCAACAGCGGGAACTGCACCGACTTCCACAGCACCAGCCCGGAGAGCACCAGCAGCGTGATATCGACCATCACGAACAGGTACGCCACACGCTGCACCTGGTTGTAGTGACTCAGGTCCGCATGCCCCAGCTTGCCGCGCAGCGCGGCCCACAGGTCATGCAGTACGCCTTTGGGCGAGACCGGAAAAAAGCGTCGTCGCAGGCGCCCGCTGAACAGGTTGCAGGCCAGGTAGATGAGACCGTTGACGCCCAGGAACCACATCGCCGCGAAGTGCCACTGCAGGGCGCCGCCGAGCCAGCCGCCAAGGGTGATCGACGTGGGAAAGCTGAAGTCGTAGAGCGGCGAGGCGTTGTAGATGCGCCAGCCGCTGGTGACCATCACCAGCACCGCCAGGGCGTTGAGCCAGTGGGTGAGCCGCAGCCAGCGTGGATGGCTGGCCTTGGGTGAAGCAGTTGGCTGCGACATGTCCGGCTCCCGGTTGTTGTTCGTTGGAGCCGATTATGGAAGCCGCAAGTTCGCCAAATCCTCACGTAAAGTTAAATTAATCGTGATAACTGACTGCCCAGTGTTTTGGGTGTAACTATGGTTAAATGCCGCCCCCCAAAGATTGCCGACCCAGACCGATGAACCCTGAAGCCCTCGCCACCCTCCGCGAACATTTGCTGACCGCCCTGGCAGCCGCCCCCGCCGAAACCCGACGTCTGTTCCACGGGCGTGGCCGCTGCTGGCCGGGGCTGGAGCAGGTGACCGTGGACTGGTTGCAGGGCGTGGTGCTGGTGGCGCTGTTCAAGGAGCCGGAAACGGCGCAGCTGGAGGCGTTGAAAGCGCTGTTGCTGGAGCTCACGCAGTCAGCGGCATGGACGCAATCCGGCGCCCACACCCTGCTGCTGCAACATCGCTACCTGCTGCAAAGCACCACCGAATGGCTACTCGGGGACGTCATCGAGGAAATGACCATCACCGAGGGCGGGCTGAAATATCGAGTGGACCTGGGGCGCAAACAGAACACCGGGCTATTCCTCGACATGCGCTACGGCCGCGACTGGGTGCGGGCCAACGCCCAAGGCAAACGGGTGCTGAACCTGTTCGCCTACACCTGCGGTTTTTCGGTGGCGGCCATCGAGGGCGGCGCGACCCATGTGGTCAACCTGGACATGTCGAGCCCGGCCCTGAGCCGAGGCCGCGACAATCACCGGCTCAACGGGCATGACCTGGGCAAGGTGACCTTTCTCGGCCACGACCTGTTCAAGTCCTGGGGCAAGGTCATCGGCAAGGGCCCATACGACCTGGTGATCATCGACCCGCCGTCGTTCCAGAAAGGCAGCTTCCTGCTGACCAAGGACTACCAGCGGGTACTGCGTCGCCTGCCGGAACTGCTCAGCCCCGAGGGCTCGGTGCTAGCCTGTATGAACGACCCCGCCTTTGGTGCGGATTTCCTCATCGACGGTGTGACCCGTGAAGCGCCGAGCCTGCGGTTCGAGCAACGCCTGGACAACCCGCCAGAGTTTCCCGACGCCAATGTCGAGTGCGGCTTGAAGGCGTTGGTGTTTACCCTGGCGGATTAAGCACCAACGCAAACAACTCACCGTGCCCGTTCACATTGAGCTTGTGATAGAGATTGCGCCGGTGCACCTTCACCGTTTCCGGGGAAATGCCCATCTGCTGGGCGATGGCCTTGCTGGAGAAACCCTGGAGAATCAGGCGCGCGGTTTCGATTTCGCGCACCGTCAGGCGCGCATCGAAGCGGTCGAGCAAGCTCGCCAGGTCCCCGGCTACCGCTTCGCCGGCCGGGCCTTGCGGCGGGAGTAACTGCAGGTGCCGGCGCATCGCCGCCAGCACCCAGTCGCGCATGCAGAGCAAGCGGCCTTGTTCTTCCAGAGTGAAGCGGGTCGAGCGGCCCAGGGACAGACCGAGGACGGCGCCGTCGAGGTTGAGCATGAACTGCAATTCGTCGCCACCCACCACCGTGCGGAAGTAGCTCAGGTAGTACTCGCTCTGCTGGAACTGGTCGGGTGCCACGGAATCGAGGCTGTGCAAGCCATCGGCGATGCCGGCGCAGACGGCCAGGTAAAACGGGTCGAGCAAGTACATGCCGGCGCTGTAGTCGGCCAGTTCCTCATGCTCGTGGGCACTGTCGCGGGAGTCGAAATCGATCAGCAACCTGGGTACTCGACCGGCCTGCATGACTGCCACCAGCGCGTTATCCAGCGGCACCAGCAGGCGCAGGGTGTCGACCAGCGCGCGCCAGAATCCCTCCTGGCCCACGGCGGCAAACATTCGCGCCAGTCCCTGGTGCAGCGGCAACTCTTTCAACAATGCGTCCACGCACTACCCCTTTCGAGTAACCCATGATGGGAATGGGTAACGACCACCCCGGTCGATACGCTGCAAACTCCTGATTATCACCGGCCTGCAGCAGGCCAGGAGTGCCGCATCATGAGTGGTCACCGCTCGTATTTCAATCTGGGGCTTGGCGCCTGCCTGGCGGTGTCGCTGACTGCGGTGGCGGCCGAAAGCCCGACCGTGCACGTGTACAACTGGTATGACTACATCGGCCCGACCACCCTGCATGACTTCAAGCGCGACACCGGTATCCAGCCGGTCTACGACACCTTCGACAGCGCCGAAGTCCTCGAAGGCAAACTGCTGACCAGCCGCAGCGGCTACGACGTGGTGGTGGCCAGCAACTTCAGTTTGCCGACCCTGATCAAGGCGGGCGCCCTCGCCCCTTTGCCCCACGCGCAGATGCCGGATTTCCAGAACATGGACAGCGATCTGCTGGCGAAACTGGCCAACAACGATCCGGGCAACCAGTACGCCGTGCCGTACCTGTGGGGCACCAACGGCATCGGCTATAACGTCGACAAAGTGCGCGCTGCGCTGGGCGACAAGGCGCCGGTGGATTCCTGGGACCTGGTGTTCAAGGAAGAGAACCTGGCCAAGCTCGGCGAATGCGGCGTGGCGATGCTCGACTCGCCATCGGAAATGCTGCCAGTCGCCCTGCATTACCTGGGCCTGCCGCCGAACAGCACCAACCCTGAGGACTACAGGAAGGCCGAAGCGCTGCTGCTGAAGTTGCGCCCGCATATCGCTTACTTCAATTCGTCGAAGTTCATCAGTGACCTGTCCAACGGCAACATTTGCGTCGCCGTCGGTTGGTCCGGCGCGATGCTCGAAGCCAAGGCCACCGCCGAGCAGGCCGGCAATGGCGTGAAGATCGCTTACAGCCTGCCCAAGGAAGGCGCGCCGGTGTGGTTCGACACGCTGGTATTGCTCAAGGACGCCCCGCACCCCGAACAGGGCCTGGCCTTCATCGACTACCTGATGCGCGCCGAGGTCATCGCCCCGGTCAGCAATCACCTCAACTACCCCAACGGCAACCGCAACGCGAAAGCCTTGTTGGCCGAGGCGACACGGACCAATCCTGCGGTTTACCCGTCGGCCGAGGCCCTGGCGACCTTGTTCACCCTGCAGCCCTTGCCGCCGGCGACCGAACGGGTGCGTACGCGGATCTGGAGCAAGGTCAAGAACGGCCAGTAGGCCCACCGCATTCCCCTTGTGGGAGCGGGCTTGCTCGCGAAGGCGGTGCATCAGGCAAAGAAGATGTCGACTGACACGCCGCCTTCGCGAGCAAGCCCGCTCCCACAGGGTCTGCGTCCACTTTTTTCCTCCATGAATTTGAAGATGAGAAAACCGATGAAACCACGTGCCCGCGACCTCAACATCCAGTTCGGCCAACTGCAACCCGGCCCCCTCAACGCCATCACCGATGTACCCGGCGTGCGCGTCGGCCACAGCAATGTCCGAGGTCGTAGCGTCAAGGGTCGCGACATCGTCACCGGCGTCACCGTGATCGAACCCCGTGCCGGTTCCACCAGCCAGCAGCCGTGCTTCGCTGGTGTCCATGTGCTCAACGGCAATGGTGACGCCACGGGCCTGGAGTGGATTCGCGAGGCTGGATTGTTGACCAGCCCGATCGCCTTCACCAACACCCACAGCCTGGGCGTGGTGCGCGATGCCTTGATCGTGCTCGACCGTGAGCAGCAACCGGACGACGGGCGGCTTTACTGGAACATGCCGGTGGTGCTGGAGACTTTCGATGGCTTGCTCAACGACATCAACGGCTTTCACGTCAAGGTCGAGCATGTGGCCGAAGCACTGCGCACGGCAGTGGGCGGACCGGTAGCCGAAGGCAATGTCGGCGGTGGCAGCGGTATGATTTGCCATGAGTTCAAGGGCGGTATCGGCACCGCTTCGCGACGTTTGAGCAGTGCCCAGGGCGGCTGGACGGTGGGCGCGATCGTGCAGGCCAACCATGGTATCCGCAGTGAGCTGCGCGTCGATGGCTACCCGGTCGGGCGCTACATGGAGCAGGTCGACTCACCGTTTCTCAAGGCATCGCTGCCGCATCCGGGCATGGGCTCGATCGTCGTCTGCCTGGCCACCGATGCACCGTTGCTGCCGCACCAATGCACGCGCCTGGCCCAGCGCGCCAGCCTCGGCCTGGCCCGCACCGGCGGCGGCAATGAAGACCACAGCGGCGACATTTTCATCGCGTTCGCCACCGGCAATCAGCACGTACCGCCGGCGGCGTACGAGAGCAAAAAAGCGCCGACCTGCGACAACCTGAGCATGGTCAACAACGATCACATCAGCGAATTGTTCCTGGCGGCTACCGAAGCCGTTGAAGAAGCCATCATCAACGCCCTGCTCGCCGCCGAAACGACCGAAGGTAACGGCCACGCGGTGCCGGGGCTGGATGCTGAAACCCTGCTCAAGGCCCTGAATCAGGCCGGTTGGCCGGGGGAGCGCAATCGCCGAAGCTGACAGTTGTGGGGGGATTCGACTAGCGGTACTTGAGGCGCAACTCCCATCTTCCTACGATGGAGTTGCGCAGCCGCTTGCTTGTCCAAGCCGTTGCGTAGGTGGTGAGTGCACTGAACCCCTATCAAGCTCACCGCCTGCTTCATGCGCATCTTGAGCCTCAATGGCTCCACTTCTCCCCATCAAAGAGCTTTGAGGCTCTTTTTTAACTGCGCGAAAAACCGACATGAAAAAGCCCGGCATTTGGCCGGGCTTTGTGCATTCAAAATCCCACCGCAAATCCTCTGTGGGAGCGAGCCTGCTCGCGATGGTCGTTAACGATAACGCTGGGAGTCTGATGCCCCGCGGCGTGCTCGAGTTTTTCGCGAGCAAGCTCGCTCCTACAGGGGGGCGTCAGTGACCCTCGGTGGCAATCGAACGCCACGCCGAGTCCGCCAACAGATCGCGGTACGCCTTCGGACTGCCTTTGGCCCGGCCCGACAACCAGGCGCGGCAGTAGCTCTCGGCTTGGCCGATGATCAGCGACGGCAGTAACTCCGGCGGATAACCGCGCAAAACGTCGACCCGCGCCGAAGCCCCCAGCCACTCGAACAGCAGCTTGTTGCGCGCCTTGTTGCGCGCGACCAGTTCGTCCTTGAACGGTCCCTTGGTGACGGCAAATCGCGCGTGATACTGGAAACGCGCCCATTCCGGTTGGCTATCGACCCAGTCGACGTAGCTGTGCACCAACGCGTGCACACCCGCCTGGGTGGTTTGGGCGTCGGCCAGGTAGCTATCTCGCAGCTTGGCTTGATCGTCCAGCGCGGTGAAAAACAGCGCCGCCACCAGGCCTTCTTTATTGCCGAAGTGGTGGTAGATCGCGCCCACGCTGGTATCGCATTCGGCCCGGATCATCTCGATGGTGGTGGCCTCGATGCCCTGCTCGTTGAACAGGTGGAGGGCCTTTCTGAAGATGTCGCGCTTGAGTTCGGCGCGGCGGCCGGGGTAGCAGCGTTCGAGTAAATCGGCGGTTTCCATGCGGGATGCGGTCCAAAAAAATCAACGGTTGAGGCTGGCGCTAGGTTGACAGATTTCCCGTCGACAGAATACTGTTCCGTCACAGAACATTATTCTGTAACGGAACATCATTCTGTTAACCAACCCCGCAGTGAGGCTTCAACCCCATGAGTCAGTTCCTCAGCCTGTTCAACAGTGCCGGCCCGCAAGCCTTCAGCCAGATGGCCTGCCAGGTGGCGCCGTACTTCAGCACCATCAACCCGCTTGTTGCCGATTTGCGCAAAGGTTCGGCCATCGTGCAGGTGCCATTCGCCAAGGAAATCACCAACCACCTGGGCACCGTGCACGCGATCGCGATGTGCAATGCGGCCGAACTGGCGGCCGGGATGATGACCGACGTGTCAATCCCGGCGGGTGCGCGCTGGATTCCCAAGGGCATGACGGTCGAATACCTGGCCAAGGCCAAAAGCGATGTGACGGCGGTGGCTGACGGCGAGGCAGTGGACTGGACCAGCGAAGGCGACAAGATCGTGCTGGTGGACATTCACGATGTGGAAGGCAAGAAGGTGTTCACGGCACGGATCACCATGAATGTGAAGCTGCCCTGAGCATCACGCGGCCCCCTGTAGGAGCGAGCTTGCTCGCGATGATCGTTAACGATAACGCTGGAAGCCTGACACCCCGCGGCGTGCTCAGGTTTTTCGCGAGCAAGCTCGCTCCTACAGTTGAACCTGTTATCCCAACCGTTCGCGGGCGAACTCGCTGGCCTTGCGCGTCAATTGGTCCAGGTGCCGGGCGCGGATCACCATGAATGTGAAGCTGTCCTGAACATCACGCGGACAAATGTGGGAGCGGGCTTGCTCGCGAAGGCGGTGTGTCAGGTAAATAAATGTCGACTGACACCCCGCTT
>NZ_JAXDEO010000074.1:0-21308 GCF_035064975.1 Pseudomonas sp. YuFO20 | reverse complement strand
GGGGGGGGGGTGACACAAATTTCCAATACCCGACATACCCATGTGGGAGCGGGCTTGCTCGCGAAGGCGGCGTCACATTCAACAACTAGTTGACTGACACTCCGCTTTCGCGAGCAAGCCCGCTCCCACATTTTGTTTCGCGGTGAATTCAAGGGATCAGAAGAAACCCAGCGGATTGATGTCGTAGCTCACCAGCAGGTTCTTGGTCTGCTGGTAATGGTCGAGCATCATCTTGTGGTTCTCCCGGCCGACGCCGGACTTCTTGTACCCGCCGAACGCCGCATGCGCCGGGTACAGGTGGTAGCAGTTGGTCCACACGCGCCCGGCCTTGATCGCCCGGCCCATGCGGTAGGCGCGGTTGATGTCGCGGGTCCACAGGCCGGCACCGAGGCCGAACTCGCTGTCGTTGGCGATGGCCAGTGCCTCGGCTTCGTCCTTGAAAGTGGTGACGCCCACCACCGGCCCGAAGATTTCCTCCTGGAACACGCGCATCTTGTTGTGGCCCTTGAGCAGCGTCGGCTGGATGTAATAGCCGCTGGACAGGTCGCCCTCCAGACGCTCGGCCGCGCCGCCGGTGAGCAGTTCGGCGCCCTCCTCCTGGGCGATGGCCAGGTACGAGAGGATCTTGTCGTATTGCTGTTCGGAAGCCTGGGCGCCGACCATGGTCTCGGTGTCCAGCGGGTTGCCGCGCTTGATCTTGACGATCTTCTTCATGACTTCGGCCATGAAGGGTTCGTAGATCGACTCCTGCACCAGGGCCCGGGACGGACAGGTGCACACTTCGCCCTGGTTGAAGAACGCCAGCACCAGGCCTTCGGCGGCTTTTTCGATGAACGCAGGTTCCGCGTTCATGATGTCTTCGAAGAAGATGTTCGGCGACTTGCCGCCCAGCTCAACGGTGCTCGGAATGATGTTCTCGGCGGCGCAATGCATGATGTGCGCGCCCACCGGGGTCGAGCCGGTGAAGGCGATCTTGGCGATGCGCTTGCTGGTGGCGAGGGCCTCCCCGGCTTCGCGACCGAATCCCTGGACGATGTTCAGCACGCCGGCAGGCAGCAGGTCGGCGATCAGTTCGGCGAAGACCATGATCGACAGCGGCGTTTGTTCTGCGGGCTTGAGCACGATGCAGTTGCCTGCAGCCAATGCTGGCGCGAGTTTCCAGGCAGCCATCAGCAGCGGGAAGTTCCACGGAATGATCTGCCCCACCACGCCCAGGGGTTCGTGGAAGTGATAGGCGGTGGTCAGTTCGTTGATCTCGGCGGCGCCGCCTTCCTGGGCGCGGATGCAGCCGGCGAAGTAACGGAAATGGTCGGCGGCCAGGGGCACGTCGGCGTTGAGGGTTTCGCGCACGGCCTTGCCGTTGTCCCAGGTTTCGGTGACGGCGAGGATTTCCAGGTTCTGCTCGATGCGGTCGGCGATTTTCAACAGCACCAGGGAGCGGTCCTGGGCCGAGGTCTTGCCCCAGGCATCGGCGGCGGCATGGGCGGCGTCCAGGGCCTTGTCGATGTCGGCGGCGCTTGAGCGCGGGAATTCGGCGATCACTTCGCCGTTGACCGGCGAGGTGTTGGTGAAGTATTCGCCATTGACCGGCGCGACGAATTCGCCACCGATGAAGTTGCCGTAGCGTGGCTTGAACGTCACGACGGCGCCAGGTGTTCCGGGTTGGGCGTAGATCATGGTGGGCCTCTGTCTGGGTCGATGCCTGTCGTGCCGACAGGCGATGCACCGATACTAGTGAGCCCCGCACGCCAGACGAATGCATCGTTGGCAGGAGGGGCTCTCGTCATTTGGTCGTAGGCGTTGCACACACCCAAATGTGGGGGGGTTATGCGGTGGATTCGGGATTAGTGTCTGGCAACGAGGTCTTTGGGCAACTTGAAGGTCCAGAGCATGCCGCCCTGGTTGAAGTCCTTGACCCGCTTGGCCACTTCGCCGCCCCACAGCGGCACGGCGCCGCCCCAGCCGGAGAGCACCGAGACGTACTGTTCGCCGTCCATTTCCCAGGTCACGGGCGAGCCGAGCACGCCGGAGCCGGTCTGGAATTCCCAGACCTTCTCGCCGGTCTTGGCATTGAACGCCTGCAGGAATCCTTCCGGCGTGCCGGTGAACACCAGGTTGCCCTTGGTGGTCAGCACACCGCCCCACAGCGGCGCGAAGTTCTTGTGGCGCCAGACTTCCTTGCCGGTTTTCGGGTCGATCGCCCGCAGCACGCCGATGTAGTCTTCATTCAACGGCTTGATGGTGAAACCGGCACCGAGGAACGCCGCGCCTTTCTTGTAGGCGATGCCTTCGTTCCAGATGTCCATGCCCCATTCGTTGGACGGCACGTAGAACAAGCCGGTGTCGCGGTTGTAGGCCATCGGCATCCAGTTTTTCGCGCCGAGGAAGGCCGGCGCGACGAACACCGAGCTGCCCTTGGCTTCCGTGCCCGGTGCGCCAGGACGGCTGGCTTCGTTGTAGATCGGCCGACCGGTCTTATCCAGGCCGGTGGCCCAGGTGATCTTGTCCACGAACGGGAAGCCGCGGATGAATTTGCCGTTGGTGCGGTCCAGCACGTAGAAGAAACCGTTGCGGTCAGCGGTGGCCGCCGCCTTGATTTCCTTGCCGCCCTCGGTGTAGTTGAACGACACCAACTCGTTGACGCCGTCATAGTCCCAGCCGTCGTGGGGCGTGCTCTGGAAGTGCCACTTGATGGTGCCGTCGTCCGGGTTGAGCGCCAGGCGCGACGACGAGTAGAGGTTGTCGCCAGGGCGCAGGTGCGAGTTCCAGGGCGCCGGGTTGCCGGTGCCGAACAACAGCAGGTTGGTTTCCGGGTCGTAATAACCGCCCAGCCAAGGCGCGGCGCCGCCGGTCTTCCACAGGTCGCCCGGCCAGGTCTTGCCCGCTTCGCCGCCGGAGATGCCGTTTTCCACGGCCTTGCCGTCCTTGTAGACGTAACCCATGTGGCCTTCCACCGTTGGCCGGCTCCACAGCAAAGTACCGTTCTTCGGGTCGTAGGCTTCGATCTTGCCGACCACGCCGAATTCGCCACCGGCCACGCCGGTGATCAGCTTGCCGTTGATCACCAGCGGCGCGGCGCTGATCGAGTAGCCTTCCTTGTGGTCGGCGACTTTCTTGCTCCAGACCACCTTGCCGGTGTCCTTGTTCAGCGCCACGAGCTTGGCGTCGAGGGTGCCGAAGATCACCAGGTCGCCGTACAGCGCGACGCCACGGTTGATCACGTCGCAGCAGGGGCGGATGTCATCCGGCAGGCGCGCATCGTATTGCCAGAGCTTCTTGCCGGTACGCGCATCCACGGCGAACACCCGCGAATAGGAGCCGGTCATGTACATCACGCCGTCCTTGATCATCGGCTGCGCCTGCTGGCCGCGCTGCTTTTCCCCGCCGAAGGAGAACGCCCACACCGGTCGCAGCTCCTTGACGTTGTCGACGTTGAGGATCTCCAGCGGGCTGTAGCGCTGACCCTGTACGCCGAGGCCGTTGGTGACGATCTGCTCGGGGTTCTTGGGATCCTGGAGAATGTCCTGGTCGGAAACCCCGGCCAAGGCCTGGCCGGACAACAGCATGGCACTGAGCAGCAGGCTCAAGACGAAGGGCTGGCGACGTGCGGGTTGAGTCATGACGGCTTCCTCTGCAGTTTTTGTTATTTCCGGGAAATTTTCCCGGTCTGGTGCAGATTCTTGGGCGCCGCCGCCCGGACAACAATTGCCCGCAATGTGGAGTTTTCTAGTTCCTTGGTACAGGGTCGGATGCCGACCAACACCCCCTGTGGGAGCGGGCTTGCTCGCGAAGAGGCCTTTACATTCAACGTATGTATTGCCTGGCACACCGCTTTCGCGAGCAAGCCCGCTCCCACAGGGGATTTGGGTGGGTCAGTTGTTTGAGTTGGAGTCGACTCGGGTCATCTGCACTCGCTCGTAACGCGGGTACAAATGACTGACGCTGCGGATCAATTCGTAGCGGCTGAGGTTGATCCCGGCAAAGCGCTCGGGAATCGGGCTGCGGATCATCTCGCTCATGTCGCTGCCGTTGGCCGCGCCGTCGCGCATCAACTGATCGAGCCAGCCCAGGTAGTCGCGCATTTGCGCGAAGGGCTGCGGATCGCTGGCGACCGGGCCGTGGCCGGGCACGATCAGTGTCCAGGGTAAAGCCTGCAGGGTCGCGATGTCGGCCAGCCACACCGCCAGCCCCGGACTGTTGGGCGTGGTCAGCGCCCGCTGATAAAACACCAGGTCCCCGGCGAATAGCACGCCGGTTTTCTGGTCGAGAATAGCCAGATCCGCACCCGTATGCCCACCCAGGCTCAGCAGGCGCAAATCGTGATTCCCAAAACTTTCCACACCCGGCGTCAGCGCCTGCGTCGGCAACACCACTTCGGTGCCGCGCATCCAGTCGCCCACCAGCCGGTACATGTTCTCGGCCATGGCATCGCCCTGCTTTTGCAGCAGCTCGCTGGTGCCGGCCAGTGCGCCAATCGGCACGTCGGTAAACGCCTGGTTGCCCAGCACATGGTCGGGGTGATGATGGGTCAACAGCACCTGGATCACCGGCTTGTCGGTGGTCGCCGCGATGGCCCGGCGCATGGCCTCGCCATAACGCCTGGACGGTCCGGTATCGATCACCACCACGCCCCGCTCGGTCACGATGAACGCCGTGTTGACGATGTTGCCACCGTTACCTTTGGCGAAATTATCGGTGCTGCCTTCGAGCAGCCAGGTGTCTTCGGCGATCTGCGTGGGCTTGAGCGAGTACTCGAGTTCGGCCATGGCCGGCAGGCCCAGGCCGATCAACAACAGCAGCATCCAGCGCATGACAGGCTCCTTGGACTCAGGGGATCGACGCATCGAACTGATTGCCGCTGTTATCGCGCAACAACAGGCGCGTCGGCCCTGCCCCTTCGATATCGAAGGCCAGGCTAGGGTTTTCGCTGACGGCGGGGAACAGCTCGAGGCGGGCCAAAAGCTGATCGTGCTGATTGCGCAACTCGGCATGGTTGAGGAAAAATTCCGGGATGCCG
Source organism: Pseudomonas sp. YuFO20 (assembly GCF_035064975.1). Lineage (NCBI taxonomy): Bacteria > Pseudomonadati > Pseudomonadota > Gammaproteobacteria > Pseudomonadales > Pseudomonadaceae > Pseudomonas > Pseudomonas sp. YuFO20. The sequence goes on along the minus strand of NZ_JAXDEO010000074.1, from coordinate 16,291 downwards.
CTGACCATGCCGTTGTCCATTGGATGCGCCACCTGCAGGCGCACGCGGCTGAATGCCTCCCGCGGGTAACGGCCGCCCAGCACTTCGCCGATGTGTTCTTCCCAGCCCGCCTGGGTGCGTACCACGCTGGGCGCGGTGCAGCCGCCGCCTGCCGCGTCGATCAGGGTCGAACCGACATGCCACACCCCGTCACGGGTCAACACCGCCGCGCGCAAGGGCGTGGCCTGTTCGACGCGGATGCGGATCGACAGCCACGGCAACACACCATCCAGCGGTTCGAAATCGACGATTTTCGGCAGGGGATTGAGTTCCGCCCAGGCAAGGATTTTCACCACCTCGCCCTTGAACGCCCGGGCGTCGATTTCCAGGGGCACTTGCCGGGCGTCTTCGGCGAATGGCGGCGCCAGCAGCTTGACCCGCTGGTCGAACACGAACGGCGCATCGCCCAGCATCTGCTTGTGATAGAAGGCCCACATCACCGACGGTACCGGATCCTGGCCCGGATCGATGTCCACCGCCCGGGCGGCCGGGCTCAGGATCAACCACACGACCAACAGACAACTCCCTCGCCAGATCATCCCTTGCTCCTATTGGTACATCTCGGGCACGTCGTAACGCAGGCCGTAATGGCCATAGATGGTTTTCACCGAGCCTTCGCGGATCAGGCCTTCCAGCGCCTCCTCCACGGCATAGGCCAATTGCCGGTTGCTTTCGTGCACCGCCATGCCGATTTCCCAGAGTTGCTTGCCCATGTTCGGGTAGGCGTTTTCCGCCAGGGTCAACTGCGGGTCGGCCGCTTCATGCACTTGCCAGTCGATCTCGCCGCGCATGGCCATGACCGCGTCGACCTCGCCGGCCTTCATCGCCGCAAACGCCTGGGGCACGCCCGGGTAGTGACGGGTCTTGCCGGCGAGCATGCCGTTGAACACCGAGGTCAGGTAGAACGACGGCACGCTGTCGACCTCGACGCCGATCGGGTGTTGCTCGAACACCGCGACGCTGGCCACCTTGTCCAGCCGTCGACGGTCGTAGGCGACCTGCCATTGCTCGTTCTGGTATGGGCCGAACATCACCACATGGCCGTTTTCCATCTCGCCGAATTCGTTGCGTTTCTGCGCGTAATCACGGTCGTACGGCACCCGCATCATCAGGTCTGCCAGTTGCTGGTTGTGCAGCGGGCTGGCCCGCCAGATGTAATCGCGCAGATCGTCGTCGAGCTTTTCCCCGGCGGGCGCCCAGATCAGCGTCAGGCGCACGCCCAGCGCCTTGGCCAGCGCCTGGGCCAGTTCGACATCGACACCCCGGGGCTGACCGGCGTCTTCAAAACTGTAAGGGGCAAAATCCTTGTAGACCGCCACTTTCAGCTCCCCGGCGGCGATCATTTCGTCATAGTTGCGAACCTGCGCCTGCACCGACTGGCAGCACAGCCATACAGCGCCGATCAACACCGCGAGCAGGCGCATGGGTCACTCCTCGACGTGGACGCTGTCCAGGTAACTGCGCACCGCCCACAGGGCTTCCTGGCTCAGATAGTCGGCCATCTTCGGCATGTACACGCGGCCGTCACGCACCGCGCCATGGCGCACCCGTTCGACGAACCATTCATCGCCCGCCTCGCCGACATCGAGCATGCGCAAGTCCGGCGCGATACCACCGGACTTGGCTTCCAGGCCATGGCAGGCCGCACAGTTCTGGTTGTAGGCCGACGAGCCGATTTCCACTGCCTTGTCGTGCTCCGGGGAACTGCGGTAAGGGTTCACGGCGGCCCAGCCGTCGCCATCCACCTGGACGCCGGCATCCTTGATCGGGGTCAGGCCTTTGGTCTCAACGGCTTGTGGCACCACATTGCCGTGGGCCCATACGGAACCTGCACTGATAAAGCCGGCCAGCAGTCCGGCAACGAGCAAGGCGTTGCGTTTTGTTGTCATTGTTATGCCCTCTGGATTGCACGCAAGACCTCTTGGCAGAGGCTATGGCAACCATCTTAGGAACCCCGACGCGCTGACCCCATGCTGCTTTGGTGGCCGCCGTCTAGTCCCTTGGTAGTAAGGCCTTGGAGGGACGCCCAAATCAGGTGGCCCCTGGGAATTTTTCCCGGCAACGGCGGGACATTTTCCGTATCCGCCACACGGCGGGCGCCCCACCCTGTGCAGGCCAAAACCTCCACTGGGAACTGCCACCATGACAATAAGATCGCTACCCGCCCTTTCCCCCCTGACCGTCGCCGTGCAGACATTTTTGCTGGCCGCCAGCCTGTCCCTGAGTGCTACTGGTCATGCCGAGTCCACCCCGGCCACCGCTGGCAAAAACGTCAGTTGGGAAGACATTGCCAACGACCACCTGACGACGAAAGACGTGCTGCAATACGGCATGGGTACCAATGCCCAGCGCTGGAGTCCCCTGGCCCAGGTCAACGACAAGAACGTGTTCAAGCTGACCCCGGCCTGGTCCTATTCCTTCGGTGACGAGAAGCAGCGCGGCCAGGAATCCCAGGCCATCGTCAGGGACGGCGTGGTCTATGTCACCGGCTCTTATTCGCGGGTATTCGCCCTGGATGCCAAGACTGGCAAACGCCTGTGGACCTACAACCACCGCCTGCCGGACAACATTCGTCCGTGCTGCGACGTGGTCAACCGCGGCGCAGCGATCTATGGCGACAAGATCTACTTCGGCACCCTCGATGCGCGGCTGATCGCCCTGGACAAGAACACCGGCAAAGTGGTGTGGAACAAGAAGTTCGGCGACCACGCCGCGGGCTACACCATGACTGGCGCCCCGGTGCTGATCAAGGACAAGACCAGCGGCAAGGTGCTGCTGATCCATGGCAGTTCCGGTGATGAATTCGGCGTGGTCGGCCAGCTCTACGCCCGCGACCCGGACACCGGCGAAGAAGTCTGGATGCGGCCTTTCGTCGAAGGCCACATGGGCCGCCTGAACGGCAAGGACAGCAGCCCCACCGGCGACGTCAAGGCGCCGTCGTGGCCGAACGATCCGACCACCGAGACCGGAAAGGTCGAAGCCTGGAGCCATGGCGGCGGCGCACCCTGGCAGAGCGCCAGTTTCGATGCCGACACCAACACCATCATCGTCGGCGCCGGCAATCCGGGCCCCTGGAACACCTGGGCGCGCACCTCGAAGGACGGCAACCCGCACGATTACGACAGCCTCTACACCTCCGGCCAGGTGGGCGTCGACCCGAGCACCGGCGAGGTCAAATGGTTCTACCAGCACACGCCGAACGATGCCTGGGACTTCTCCGGCAACAACGAGCTGGTGCTGTTCGACTACAAAGACAAGGACGGCAAGACGGTCAAGGCCACCGGCCACGCCGACCGCAACGGTTTCTTCTACGTGGTCGACCGCAACAACGGCAAATTGCAGAACGCCTTCCCCTTCGTCGACAACATCACCTGGGCCAGCCACATCGACCTCAAGACCGGCCGCCCGGTGGAGAGCGAAGGCCAGCGCCCGGCCAAGCCATTGCCGGGAGAGACAAAGGGCAAGCCGGTGGAAGTCTCGCCGCCGTTCCTCGGCGGCAAGAACTGGAACCCCATGGCCTACAGCCAGGACACCGGGCTGTTCTACATTCCGGGCAACCAGTGGAAAGAGGAATACTGGACCGAAGAGGTCAACTACAAGAAAGGCTCGGCCTACCTGGGCATGGGTTTTCGTATCAAGCGCATGTACGACGATCACGTCGGCACCCTGCGGGCGATGAACCCGACCACCGGCAAAGTGGTCTGGGAGCACAAGGAACACCTGCCGCTGTGGGCCGGCGTGCTGGCGACCAAGGGCAACCTGGTGTTCACCGGTACCGGCGACGGTTTCTTCAAGGCCTTCGATGCGAAAACCGGCAAGGAGCTGTGGAAATTCCAGACCGGTAGCGGCATCGTCTCGCCGCCGATCACCTGGGAACAGGACGGCGAGCAGTACATCGGCGTGACCGTCGGCTACGGCGGCGCGGTACCGTTGTGGGGCGGCGACATGGCGGAGTTGACCAAGCCGGTGGCCCAGGGCGGCTCGTTCTGGGTGTTCAAGATCCCGAGCTGGGATAACCAGACGGCGAAACGCTGATCCCCACCGCCAGCAACCTGCGCCTACAACGCGAACCTGTAGGAGCCGGCTTGCTGGCGATTGCGCCCCTCCTCACAACGAGACGCCCGCCATGAAGTACCTTCCCCTGCTGCTATTGCTAAGCGCCCTCCCGACCCACGCCGACAACGGCGACGACACCCCCCTGATCATCAACGGCTGCACCATCGCCGAACACAGCCAGTGCCCGGGCGCCAATCTCAAGGGCGCCAACCTGAGCAACCAGGACCTGCGCAACATGAACCTCAGCGGCGCCGACCTGCGCGAGGCCGACCTGCGCCACGCCCGCCTCGACCTCGCCAACCTGGAAAAGGCCCGCCTACAGGGTGCTAATCTGACCCGCGCGAGCCTGCAGCAAAGCAATGCGCGCCTGGCGGATTTCACCGGCGCCACGCTGGTGGCGATCCAGGGCTGGGGGATGTTCGCCCAGGGCGCGCAACTCGCCAACGCCGACCTCAGCGCCGCCTACCTGCAATTCGCCCGCCTCTCCGGCGCCAGATTGCACAACAGCAACCTGCGCGCCGCCGACCTGGAGATGACCTGGCTGAGCAAGGCCGACCTCAAGGATGCCAACCTGAGCGACGCCAACCTGCAGGAGGCCAAGTTGGGTGAAAGCAACCTGGAGCACGCCAACCTCAGCGGCTCGCGCCAGCACTATGCGAATTTTCAGGATGCGAACATGGAGGGCTGTACGGGGTGCCCGACGACATGGGACAAATGACCTGAACGCAACACACCCCCCCTGTGGGAGCGGGCTTGCTCGCGAAAGCGGAGTGTCATTGAGCATTTTCGTGACTGACACACCGTCTTCGCGAGCAAGCCCGCTCCCACAGGGGATGGGTGTTGAATGGACGAGCGAGTCACCCCGCCTTGCGCACCACCCCCATATCAATCCCCAGATGCACCAGCTCGGCATGGGAGCTCACCTGCAACTTGCTCTTGAGCAACGTCAGGTGATTGGAAACCGTCTTGCTGCTGATGCTCAGTTGCTCGGCTATCTGCCGCGCCGGGGTGCCCTTGGCGAGCATCACGAAAATCTCCAGCTCGCGCTGGGTCATGCTCTGCAGGCGCGGGTCGCTGGCGTCCTGTTGCGCATGGCAAGCCAGTTGCGTAGCCAGCGGCTGTTCGATGTAGGCGTGCCCGGCAAGCACGCGCCGCACCGCCTCGATCAACACTTCTGGCGCCGAGCTTTTGGTCAGGTAACCCGCGGCCCCGGCGTCCAGTGCCTGGCGCACCAGCGGCAGTTCATCGTGCATGCTGAAAAACAGCACCCGCAGTTGCGGCAAGCGCTGGCGCAAGCGCCGGGTGGTTTCCAGGCCGCTGATGCCGGGCAAGCCGAAATCCATGATCACCAGCTGCGGCACGCTCTCCTGAACGCGCAGCAACGCTTCCTCCCCCGTTGCCGCCTCACGCACCTGCAGCGCCGGCAACAGGGCGCGCAACAGGCTGGCGTAGCCCTGGCGGACTACCGCATGGTCATCGACCAGCAAAATACTCATGAAACCTCCAGGGGCATGCTCAAGGCCAGCGCCCAACCGGCGCCGGGGTGACTGATGATGCGCAACTCGCCGCCCAGGCTACGGGCGCGTTCGCGCATCGAATACAAGCCGACGCCGGGGCGCTGGGGTTGCGCGGCGCCGCGACCGTTATCGCGCACCAGCAGGCGCAGGCGCGCGCCCTGATGTTGCAGGCGCACCCGCACCTGGCTGGCGTCGGCATGCCGGGCGATGTTGGTCAGGGCTTCCTGCAGCAAGCGGTACAGATGGGTCTTGTCTGGCGCCGACAGCGTTGGTAACTGCGCACTGAGGCGCAGTCGACAATCGATGCGCTGGCGGCCCTGCCATTGCTCCACCAGCAAGCGGATGGCGTCGGCCAGCGACAGGTGTTGCAGGACCACCGGATAGAGGTTGTGCACCAATGCCCGAAAGCCCTGTTGCAGGTGTTCGCAGTTGTGCTCCAGTTCCACCATGGTGCGCTCGACGGTTGCCGGCTGATCGGCCACCAGGCGCAGCAGACAGGCCTGGGCACGGATGCCGGCCAGGTACTGACCGAGATCGTCGTGCAGGGTCTGGGCCAGTTGGGTGCGCTCCTGTTCCTGTACGGCCAGCAAGGCCTGGGTCAGCCGGGCGTTGTCGCTGCCGGCCTGTTCCAGCGCCGCGGTCATGCGGTTGAAATGCACCGCCAGTTGGCGAGCCTCGGGCACCCCTTCGGTGCGCAGGCGCACCTTGAGCTGGCCGGCGCACACCTGCTGTAGCGCCCGCAGCAACTCATCGAGCAAGCCCATGCCGCGGCGCACGGCCCAGCGGATGGTCAACAGGCTGACCAGCAGGGCCATCGCGCACAGGCTGAGCAGCTGTTGCAGGGAATCCCGGACTTCGTCGATTTCATCCCGCGGGTCGACTGCGATCTGCACCCGTCGGCCATCGGCCAGATCGAGAACGCTTGCGCCGTGTCGGCCCTCAGTGAACAACAAGCGTGCGAGCCAGGCATCGAGTCCGTCCTGCACGGCTGGCCGGGGTTGTTCATCCGCCGCCAGCCAGTGCACACGCACATGGCGCAGGCCTTGGGTCAGCCGTGGTTGCAGGCTGACCGGGTCACGGGCGGCGGTTTCGCTCAGGTACTCGACCACCGCTTCGGCCGATTGCAGTTCACGCTCCACATCCGCCAGCGCCTGATGCACCAGCAACGCCGTGCACGCCAGGGTGACCAGCGCGAAAAAGCCGCAGACCCACAGGTTGATCCGCCACAGGGCCGACATGCCTAGCGCCCCGGTGTCGCGGGCATCACCTGCATCGGTGCGGGACGCGGGCCATGGAGCCGGTCGACGCCGATCAGGGTGAGAATCAGCAGGAGCGGCAACAGCAGTGCCTTGACGATACGCATGCCCAGTCCCCTCCAGAGTCGTGGTCGTTATTGCCCATGCTAAAACCGCGCCGCCCGGTACGGGCTACTACCTTGGTACTGGCTGGTTGGTACTTTCTGCATATTTCCACGCCTGCCCGGGCTTCCTATGCTGGCGCTACCTGTAGTGGAGTGCCCTATGCGCCAGCTTACCCCTTACGCCTTGATCTACCTGCTGGCGATTGTCTGCGCCGCCGGGCTGGTCACCCAGAGCCAGGCGGCGGACGCGCCCTTGCAGGTGCGCATCGGCTACCTGGGTTATCGCCCGGACCCTGGCCCGCTGCTGTCGAACGTCATTGCCGAACCCACCGACGCCGGGCTGCGCGGCGCCGAACTGGCGATCACCGACAGCAACAGCACTGGGCGTTTTCTCAATCACGCCTACAGTCTGGTCAGCGCCAGTGTCGACAACCCGCAAGCCTTGCTCGAAGCGGCAAAATCCCAGCATGAACGAGGCCTGCGCCTGTTCGTGGTGAATGCACCGGCCAGCAGCCTGCGCCAACTCAGTGCTGCGCTGCCCGACAGCCTGCTGTTCAACGCCGGCAGCCCCGACGACAGCCTGCGCAGCACCGATTGCCTGCCCAACGTGCTGCACAGCCTGCCGAGCCGGGCGATGCTCGCCGATGCGCTGGCGCAATTTCTGATAGTGCGCAAATGGCAACGAGCGCTGCTGATCGTTGGCCCGACCACCGACGATCAAGCCTACGCCGCCGCCCTGCGCCGAGCGGCCAAGCGCTTCGGCCTGCAACTGGTGGCGGAGAAAGCCTGGAGTTTCGACAACGATCAACGGCGCAGCGCCCAGGCCGACATGCCGCTGTTCACCCAGACCGCCGAATACGATGTGGTGCTGGTGGCCGATGAGCGCGGCGATTTCGGCGAATACGTGCCCTACCAGACCTGGTACCCGCGCCCGGTCGCCGGGACTCAGGGCCTGACCCCGGTGGGTTGGCACAAGACCGTGGAAACCTACGGCGCCGCCCAGCTGCAGAAGCGCTTCGAAGCCCTGGCCGGCCGCTGGATGAACGACCGCGACTTCGCCGCGTGGATGGCCGTGCGCAGCATCGCCAGCGCCGTGAGCAAATCGCGCCAGACCGAGCCGATGGCGATCCGCGACCTGGAAATCAGCGACCAGTTGCCGCTGGACGGTTTCAAGGGCCGCAAGCTCAGCTACCGCCCCTGGAACGGCCAGTTGCGCCAACCGATTCCGATCGTGCAGCCGCGGGCGCTGGTCAGCACCTCGCCCCAGGACGGTTTCCTGCACCCGTTCAACGAGATGGACAGCCTGGGTTACGACAAGCCCGAGGTCAGCTGCCGCTTTCCCTGAATACAACAACTACAACAAGGAAACTGCCATGCGCCGCACTCTTCTTTCCTGCGCCCTGCTGCTCGCCGCCAGCCACGCCGTCGCCAGCACCGCCTGGGTCTCCAATGAAAAGGACAACAGCCTCAGCCTGATCGACATGCAGACCCTGCAAGTCACCGACACCCTGCCCGTCGGCCAACGCCCCCGTGGTCTGCTGCTGTCCCACGACAACAAGCTGCTGTACATCTGCGCCAGCGACTCGGACCGGGTCCAGGTGATGGACGTGGCCACCCGCAAGATCATCAAGGAACTGCCCTCGGGCAAGGACCCCGAGCAATTCGCCCTGCACCCCAACAATCGCTGGCTGTATGTCTCCAACGAAGACGATGCGCTGGTCACGGTGATCGACACCGAGACCTCCAAGGTCCTCGGCCAGATCAACGTCGGCGTCGAGCCCGAAGGCATGGCCGTCAGCCCCGACGGCAAGTGGGCGGTGAACACCAGCGAAACCACCAACATGCTGCACTGGATCGACACCAGCAACCAGACCTTGGCCGACAGCACGCTGGTGGATCAGCGCCCGCGCTTCGTCGAGTTCTCGCCGGACGGTTCACAGCTGTGGGCTTCGGCGGAAATCGGCGGCACCGTGACCATCCTCGACGTCGCCAGCCGCAAGATCCTCAAGACCCTGAACTTCCAGATCAAGGGCGTGCATCCGGACAAGGTCCAACCCGTGGGCGTCAAGCTCAGTGCCGACGGCAAGTACGGCTTCGTCGCGCTCGGCCCGGCCAATCATGTGGCGGTGATCGATGCCAAAACTTTCGAGATTCTCGACTACCTGTTGGTGGGTCGACGGGTCTGGCAGATGGCATTCACCCCGGATCAAAAGCAGCTGCTGGCCACCAACGGCGTCAGCGGTGACGTCTCGGTGATCGATGTCGACAGCCTCAAGGTCAGCAAATCGGTGAAGGTCGGACGATATCCGTGGGGCGTGGTGGTGACCCCATGAACGCCCTGGAGGTCAGCGACCTGAGCTTTGCCTACGGCCCTCGGGAGGCCCTGCGCCAGGTGAACTTCAGCCTGGCGCCCGGGCGTTTCGCCGCGCTGCTGGGGCCCAACGGCGCCGGCAAATCCACCCTGATCGCGCTGCTGACAAGGCTCTATGACCTGCAGCACGGGGATATCCGGGTCGGCGGCTGTTCATTGCGCAGCGCCCCGCGCCCGGCGCTGAAACAACTGGGCGTGGTGTTCCAGCAAAGCACCCTGGACCTGGACCTCAGCGTCGAGCAGAACCTGCGTTATCACGCCGCGCTGCATGGCTTGTCCCGGCGCCAGACGCGCCTGCGGGTCGACGCGGAACTGGCCCGCCAGGCCCTGGGCGAGCGCCGCGGCGAACGGGTGCGCGAACTCAATGGTGGCCATCGCCGTCGAGTGGAAATTGCCCGTGCACTGCTGCACGAGCCGCGCCTGTTGCTGCTCGACGAAGCCAGCGCCGGCCTCGACCCGGCCAGTCGCCTGGCGCTCAACCAGCACATTCGCAAGCTGTGCCACGAGCAACGCATCAGCGTGCTCTGGACCACCCACCTGCTCGACGAAGTACAGGCCAGCGATGACCTGTTGATCCTCCATCAGGGCCGCCTGGTGGCCAGCGGACAGGCCGACGCACTGAGCCTGGAGCACGGCGGCAACCTCGACTCGGCCTTCACTCGCTTGACCACCTCAGGAGCTGCCCGATGAACGCGTACTGGCAATGTTTGCGCGGCATCGTGCTGCGCGAATGGCTGCGTTTCGTGATGCAACGCACGCGGTTTCTCAGCGCCCTGGTGCGGCCATTGCTATGGCTGCTGGTGTTCGCCGCGGGCTTTCGCGCCGCGCTGGGCATCGCCATCATCGAACCCTACGACACCTACATCCCGTACGAGGTCTACATCATCCCCGGGCTGGCCTGCATGATCCTGCTGTTCAACGGCATGCAGGGCTCACTGTCGATGGTCTACGACCGCGAGATGGGTAGCATGCGCGTCCTGCTCACCAGCCCCCTGCCCCGGACCTTCCTGCTGTGCAGCAAGCTGTTGGCCACCTCGCTGATTTCGCTGCTGCAGGTGTATGCCTTCCTGGCGATTGCCTGGCTCTACGGCGTGCAGCCGCCGGTCATGGGGTTGCTGCTGGCCCTGCCAGTGTTGCTGCTGGTGGCCTTGATGCTCAGCGCCCTGGGCCTGTTGCTGTCGAACGCGATCCGCCAGCTGGAGAACTTCGCCGGGGTGATGAACTTCGTGATCTTCCCGCTGTTTTTCCTGTCATCGGCGCTCTATCCGCTGTGGAAAATGCGCGAGGCCAGCGAGTGGCTGTACTGGTTGTGCGCGCTGAACCCGTTTTCCCATGCGGTAGAGCTGGTGCGTTTTGCCTTGTATGAGCGGTTCAATCTGCTGGCGTTGGCGGTGTGCGTGGGCCTGACCCTGCTGTTTTCGCTACTGGCCGTACTCACCTTCAACCCTCAACATGCCGCCCTGCGCAAATCCACCTGACCACGAAATTGAGCATGGAAAATTAATACTTTAGTACTGGTCCTACCTGTCTATCGTCGCATTCCCAACGCCTCGCGACTGGCATGTAATGGCTGCATAACTATAAGGACCAGACCCCATGCCGCGTGCCTCACGTCACCTGCTGCGTCCCACTCTCGCTGCGCTGTCGCTGGGCCTGTGGCTGGGCGGTGCACAGGCGCAAGCCCCGCTGTTTTCCCCCGATGGCTATCGCATCGACCTGTACCGCAGCCCCACGCCGGAACAACTGCCAGGCGCGACCATCATCGACACCCCAGCCCTGCAAGCGCTGCTCGGGCAAAAGCCGCGCCCGCTGCTGATCGACGTCTACCGGCGCCAATGGCTGCAAGGCCGCTTCATCGAAGACCAGCCCCACGAAAACCTGCCCGGCAGCCACTGGCTGGCGAACACCGGCGACGGAGAGCTGACGGCGCAATGGCAGGCCTACTTCGCCGACAACCTGAAAAAGCTGACCGCCGGCGACCCGGCGCAACCGTTGGTCTTTTACTGCCGGGCCGACTGCTGGTTGAGCTGGAACGCCGTCAGGCGCGCAGCCTCTTTGGGCTATAAGACACTGTATTGGTACCGCGATGGCCTCGACGCCTGGCAAGCCGCCAGCCTGCCGGTCTCACCCGCTTTGCCCGAACCCTTTCCCTGAGCTTTACGCGTGCCTGTAGTTGCCACACCATAATCAAAATAATGAGGTGAAAGGCCATGTACAAAATTCTGATTGCCGACGATCACCCGCTGTTTCGCGAAGCCATACACAACGTCATCAGCGATGGTTTTGCCGGTAGCGAGGTGATGGAAACCGCCGACCTGGACAGCGCCCTGGCGTTGACCCAGGAGCACGATGACCTGGACCTGATCCTGCTCGACCTGAACATGCCCGGCATGCACGGCCTCAATGGCCTGATCAACCTGCGCAACGAAGCGCCGACCATTCCGGTGGTGATCGTCTCCGCCGAGCAGGACAAGCAGATCGTCCTGCAGGCCATCACCTACGGCGCGGTGGGTTTCATCACCAAGTCCTCGCCCCGTGCCCAGATGACCGAGGCCATCCAGCAGATTCTCAATGGCAATGTCTACCTGCCCCCGGACATTATCCGCACCACCAAAAGCAGCACCCACCGGCGCATGAACGATGCCCCGAGCTTCCCGCCGGAACTGCTGCAGGCCCTGACCCGCAAGCAGCTGCAGGTGCTGGAGCGGATGACCAAGGGTGAATCGAACAAGCAGATCGCCTACACCCTGGAAATCGCCGAAACCACGGTCAAGGCCCACGTCTCGGCAATCCTTCGCAAGCTCAACGTGCACAACCGGGTGCAGGCGATCCTGAGTGCCGGGGATATTGATTTCGGGTCTTATTTGCGGCGTTGAATTCATCGGCAACCGGAAAACCGCGTCGGCCTCTTCGCGAGCAAGCCCGCTCCCACACTGGATCTGCGTCGTACACAAAATCCGTGTTTGGCAAAGATCAAATGTGGGAGCGGGCTTGCTCGCGAAGAGGCCCTCACAAACACCAAATAACTCAAGGCCTGGCGAGCAAATGACTCATCGCCGTCTTAAGCTTCATCGGCCGCACCGGCTTGTGCATCAGGGTATGCCCCAGTTCGCGGATCTGCTGCTTGAGCTCGTTGCTGTAATTGGCGGTGATCATCATGGCCGGGATCGCGCAGGCGCGGCGGGCGTTGATCCGCGCGACGGCATCGACGCCGTTCTGGTCGTTGTCCAGGTGATAGTCGGCAATCAACAGGTCGGCGCCAGCATGGTAGTTGTCCACTTGCCGCGCCAGGTCATCTTCCGACAGCGCCGTCACCACCCGGCATCCCCATCCCTCCAGCAACGTACGCATGCCGGCGCAAATGGTCGCATCGTTGTCCAGCACCCAGACCCGCGCCCCGCGCAGCCGTTCGAGCATCGGTTCGCTCATCGGCAGGCTCGGCAATGGCTTGGGCGCGGTGGCGCTGATCGGCACCTCCACTGCGAACATCGAGCCCCGGCCCGGCCATGAACGCACGTGGATGCGGTGCCCGAGGATGCCGGCGATTTTCTCGACAATCGCCAGCCCCAGGCCCAACCCACGATCCTGATCCGGACGTTGCACGTCGCCGCGCTTGAACTCCTGGAAGATTTCTTCCAGGCGATTTTCGGCAATGCCCATGCCGCTGTCCCAGACCTCGATCGACAGGCTGCTTTGATGCCGCCGACAACCCAGCACCACACGACCGCTGTAGGTGTAGCGAATGGCGTTGCTCAACAGATTGCGCAGGATGCGCGCCAGTAACTGGATGTCGCTGCGCACCAATGCCGAACAGGGGATGAAATGCAGTTGCAGGCCCTCGCTGCGCGCCACCTCGGTGTATTCGGCGGCGAGATTTTCCAGCAGTTCGCTCAAGGCGAACGGCGCCACATCGGCCTTGATCACGCCGGCATCGAGCTTGGAAATATCCACCAGGGTGCCCAGCAGACTCTCCACATCTTCCAGGGAATTGCTGACATTGCGCACCAGATGCCCGTTGGCGATCGGCTCGCGGCGCTCCAGCAAGGCGCTGGTGAACAACCGCGCGGCGTTCAGCGGTTGCAGCAGGTCGTGACTGACCGCGGCGAGGAACTTGGTCTTCGACAGGTTGGCCTGTTCCGCCTCCAGTTTGGCCTCACGCAAGCGTGACTCGACCCGCCGGCGCTCGTCGATTTCACGCAGCAACTGGTCGTTGAGCTGGGTCAGTTCGGCGGTGCGTTCGCGCACCCGCAGTTCGAGGTTCTGATAGGCCTGGTGCAGCGCTTCGGCGGTACGCCGGCGTTCGGTGATGTCGCGGATCAACACGAAGATCCCCACCACCTCGCCACTGGCCAGGCGATTGGGCACGTAGGAGCGCAACATGTAGCGCTCCTGGTTGTTGACGTTGGTCTCGGCGAATTCGAAGGTCACGCTCTCCCCGGCCAGCGCCCTGGCCACGTAGGACTCCAGGCGCTGGTAATGCTGCTCGCTGTGCACCTCGCGCAGGCTCTGGCCGAGCATCACGCCGCGCGGCCAGCAGTACCATTCTTCGTAGACCTTGTTGGTGAACTCGTAGACCAGGTCGGCATTGAGGTAGGCGATCAGCGCGGGCACATGGTCGGTGATCAGGCGAATCCAGCGCTCGCTTTCGCTCAGGGCCTGGGCGTGCTGGTAGCGCTCAGTGATGTCGGTGAAGGTGTTGACGAAACCACCGGCCGGCAGTGGATGGGTGCGAATTTCCAGGACCCGGCCATCGTACAGGCGCTGTTCGCAATCCTGCACGGGACGCCCGTTCGCGCCACGACTGGCCGGGGTCAGCAGGGTCAACTCGCTGTCGGCGATGACTTCGGCAAAGGGCCGATGGGCCGCCACCGGCGCCAGGCCGCTGAGTTCCAGGAACCGCCGGTTCCACAGCTCCAGGATGCCCTCGGCGTTGACCATGGCCACGCCTTGGGACAGGTTGTCCACCGCCCGTTGCAGCAAGTGCGACTTCTGCGCCACCGCCTGCTCGCGGCGCATGGTTTCGCTCTGCTTGACGTCGGTGATGTCGGTGAACAGGATCACCCGCCCGCCCTCCTGGGTCGGCCGTTCGCTGACCTGCAGCCAGCGCCCGTCCTGCAGGCGATACAGCAGGTTCTCGTCGGCGTGCCCGCGCGGCTCCTCGGTAAACGGCCCGTTGTTCATCATCAGGCGCTTGACCTCGCCCAGGCGCATGCCGGCGTTGATCCGCACCCGGCTGTGGGTCCAGAACGCCCTGAAGCGGCTGTTAAACAGGACAATGCGTTGATCGGCATCGAACAGCACGAAGGCATCGGAAATGCTCTCTATGGCGTCGATCAGGTGTTGATGGGCGGTTTCGGCACGCAGGCGGGCTTCGCTGAGCAGATGGTTGCCCGCCTTGAGCTCGGCCATGGCCTGGTTCAAGGCATCGGTGCGTTCACGCACCTGCTCGGCCAGCACCACCGAATGCTGGAACGCGGCATAGGGATCGTTGCCGCGGGTGATGCCGGACTCGATGCGCTCGATCAGCGCCGCGTTGATGCGCTGCAGTTTCTGATTGTCGTGCTGCAGGACGGCGATTTGCGCCCGCAGTTCAGCGCTGTCCAAGGGAGCGGCCGCGGGCAATGGCAACGCCGGTGAAGGTCTGGTTGATGTGCATGCCATTGAACTGTTCTCCGTAGGTGTTGAAGCCCATCACCCGCTGTTCGCGCAGGAAACTGCCGATCTGCTCCAGGCTGCCGGAGTCTTCCAGCTCCAGGCGCCTGAGGAAACAGTCACAACCGATGGTCAGCAACAGGTCGCCGAGGCGCTCCTGCAAGCCGTCGAACAGGCGTTGCAGGTTCGGCAGCATCGGCCCCGGGGTCATGGCGGTGAGGACGATGCCGTTCTCTACGGCGCAATAAAAACTCAGGCTCAGGTCCGGATGCACCTGCTGGATGGCGCGAACGTAGTATTGATCGTTGATGCGCACCGCCAGGGGGTGTGCGGCGAAGATCCGGTGGTCGAGCTCGGCCACCGGCACGCCGATGTGCCGGGCGTACTCGGCGGCGGCCGGCTCGGCGTTGAGTTCGAAGACTCGCCGCGAGGTGCTGTCGGCGCCGGTGACCACCAGCTTCTCCGCGCGCGGCAGGATGTGATGGGTGGTGAACACTTCGAAGTCCAGCCAGGTATTGACCAGCACCACCACCGCCGCACCGCTGCGAAAGCCGCCGTCGAAGTAGACATGGGTGTGGGTCAGGTAGTTGTCGTCACCGGCCGAGCCGCCGAAATGCGGAATATCACCCAACGCCGCACTCAAGGCGGCGAGGACCATTTCCTCGCGGCTGGACAGGCCATCGAGCAAGGTCAGGGCAAAGCTGTTGCCCTTGATCGGGGCCAGGGTGTTGCTGCGACAGCCGTTGACCAGGCGCTCGACCATCTGCTGCGCGTCGATCAGGCTGAAGTGCTCCATTTCGTCGATCAGTTCCAGGGCGATGGAAAAGTAACGATGATCGAAGCCCACCGCCGTCACGCAATTGCGCCCGTAACCCTGCGGGGTGATTTCCCCGGCGCTGGTGCACCCCGCCAGGCGTATCCCGCCGAAACCTTGTTGCAAGGCGCCGCCCAGGGCCTGCAAGTCGTATTCGGCGGAGCAGAAGAACAACACGAACCCCAGGTGCGGGTGCAGCAACTGCCGCGCCAGCTCCTGCGCCACCTGTTGGGGATCGGTGGCCTGGGACATCGCACTGACGATCCCTTCGTTCTGGACCTGCTGCATGGTCGCCCCTCGCAGGTGCGTGTGTATGAGGCACGAGTGTACGAAGCCTGCGAAGGGTCACGAATGCTACTTGGGTAGCAGGCAGGCGCTTCAATGGGATGAGAGCTGTGTCGCAGATCCCGCGAACACCACCCCCCTGTAGGAGCCCGGCTTGCCGGCGAAGGCGTCATAGAAATCGCCTTCGCCGGCAAGCC